>JBGSQR010000091.1:0-2168 GCA_041737975.1 Geobacterales bacterium
TATTGCGTCTCTGACAACATGCTGAATGGTATACCCGTCACCATGTTTTGCCGCCTGATCAGCAAGCCATTCCAACATGTCCTTTGTGCATCGTACTTGAGGAATCCGTTCTGTGAGGGTTTCGTTGTTCGGCTTGACCCAACCTTTTTGACGGCCTCTTGGTCTTTTAGGTACGCTTAACATAGTTATCTCCAGGCAAAAAATAAGGGGGCTGTTATAGCCCCCTCTTTATAAAGCCTATGGAGGCGTGCCTTCAAGGTAAATATTTACCTCATATGTAGTGGAGTTGCCGCCACCCGCTGGGCTACCCCACATTTCGCACGTCAGAGGTGCGATCATGCTAGAAGTAATCCCGTCTGTTTTTGCTGTGGTCATCTCAGTTTCAGTGATCGGACTGGATTGAGTCAAGATACCGTTGGTAGAATTAATATAGGTCCCCATTGTTCCGGTGATCTGTAAAAACCAGAAACCGGATGTTTTGAAGAGATTAACCTTGCCTTTGAGACCGTCAGTTGCGCCAATCAGTACGCCTGTGTAGCCAAGACCATTGTACGAGAGTACGATTGTGCCATTGTGTAGAGTGCTGTCTGCAGGGGTGGAGATTCGTTTGTACCGAACTGGGTACTCACCTGTCAGGTCGAATGCCATTACCGGTTTGGCAGTGCAGGAGCCTGTTCCTGTTGTAGCAAGACCCTGATCCAGTCTTTTGATTGTGATGCCAGCACTTGTTTTAGTGAGAGTTGCGTTCCAGGTCTGACCGTCGACTGTATTTGTTACTATTCCGATTACATCATTTGGAGCCAGTACGCCTACCAGAACACCTGAGAAGTCGCCTGCGACAAACTGAGAGTAGAACTTCCCTGTGACATTGCCAGTATTGTCAACGCCGGTCAGATTAAATGATACCGGGGCATTTGTAGTCGTTATGGTACCTGCAAGTGAGTAAGTGCCATTCCAGCTACCAGTGAAAGCCGAGGCAGTTGCATTACCCGATGGGTTTGTTGGATTAGACGGCGCCGGCGTATTGTCTGTTGTGGTAGTTGACCCACCGCCACCACATGCGGCCAAAAAAGAGACAGTAAGAATGAAAAGAAAGAAACGAGAAACGATTTTCAGCATTGATGTTCTCCTTGTTATAGTATGACAGAAGTTAAGGGAGGGTTGGCCCCTCCCCTTTTATTAGAGTCGTGAATCGCCTAGTTTTGAAGCTGTATCTTCCCCGAGTTCAGTAATAAGCTTTTCAATTGAACCCATCATGCTTGTCCAGACTTGCCGGCCTGTCATTCTCTGTACGATGATTTTGCCAACCTGTTTACCGGTCGCACCGTCATAAAGATTTGCTTTGACTGAAGACGTAGCTGCCATTATTCCTCTGATACCAGGATCAAGATGGTTGAGCTTAGGCTCAATTACGAGAGTTTGTGCGTCAGGAGTGCCTTCAAACATGATTTGCTCGAAATAGCCTGTTTCCTTGGCATACTTGGCGAACTCCTGTTTGTATTTTTCCCGCAGACCAGGTTGTGCTTTTTCGAAATCAACCAGTTCATCGCCGGTGATTTTATCAAGTGCCGCATCTTTGAAGTCGAGGGGTTTCACAAGGACTTTGGTGTGGTTGGCGAAGACAGAGTCTTTCTTTGGTGTCATGCCTGAGCAGGCAGAAAGGACAAACATCATTGTTGCCAGGGCCAAAAACATCGTCAATTTCTTCATAAAGCGATTTCTCCTGTTTCTATTTTGGTTTGCCCTGTTCGTATTCGACAGGGTGGGTTATTTATACAGTCTGCGAGGAGGGGGACAAAATTACTGATTTTGTGGTTTTAAAGCCCTGTTTATTCAACAGGGCATTTTGTTTTGTTGGATCGTGCCTGCAAGCTAACTTGCATTTAAGACCTTAGAGAAGGCCAGCGCCGCTAAAAGGTATGTCATCATCCTGGAACGGTGGTTCATCATAAGAAGATGATCCATTATTACCTCCAGCGCCGCTATCACCGGAGCTTCTGTTTTTGCTGTCGCCCTTTGGTGAAAGCATCTGCATTTTATCACCCACGACTTCAGTCGTATAACGCTCATTTCCGCTGTTGTCTTGCCATTTGCGGGTTTGCAAGCGACCCTCGATATAAACGGTTTTGCCTTTAGATAGATATTCACCTGCAATTTCGGCCAACTTG
>JBGSQR010000117.1:0-9128 GCA_041737975.1 Geobacterales bacterium
ATATCAGGGATGCATTGGAGTGTTCCGTCCTCTCCATTGATAGTGACTCTATGGAAGCAATGTGGGGGCTTATGGCAGATGCCATGCTAAATACTCCGGAAAGAGCATCTTTTTTATATGATTTTGATAAGAAATATCCAGATAGGCACAAAGTAGGAACTTACACCGCGTCGTCAAGGGCGTGTGATCTTTCACCAGAAGACATTTTAAGGGAGAGTGAAAAATGATTAAAAAAATAGTTGTAATCATGGCCGCATGTCTCGTTTTTTCTCAGGTCGTTTTTGCGGATGCAGTTGTTTCTGTGGACAAAAGTGGTGAATCAACAAAGAAGGAAGCGACAGCGGCATCAACACAGAGCAATGAATTGGCTTCGCCGGTATCTACTATGATTAATTCACGAACCAGGCTACGTAAAACTCCCAATAAATCCGGTATAGCTTACAGAATGCTTGAAAAGGGTGAAAAAGTCAGTGTGCTCGGTGCAAGTGAAGGATGGGTTAAGGTCGAGACAAAACATAAATTTGAGTCTGGCGAATTTATGACCGGATACGTATGGGGTGGCAACATTCCGGAAGACACCGCCAGAAATGTTGGTGCTACTGATAAACCTAAAGTTCAGCTGGTTGTTTCTTCCAAACAAAGCATTACTCCTCAAGCTGGTACAAGGGTAGTTGCCGTAAGTCAACCGGCTAAAGTTGTTGATGTTAAACCTCTTGAAGATGCCAGAGATTTTTTCGCCTCAAGGGTAAAAAAGTTAGAGACTGAAAATCTTGGATTAAAAGCGGATTTGACTAAAAAAAGCGAAGAGCTAAATAAAAAATCGGAAGAGCTCCTTAAAAGGTCAAGTGAGTTGAAGGCTGTTCAAGTGGCACTGGCAGATGCCAGTTCAAGGGCAACAAGAGCAGAGTTGGCAGCGACGAAAAGTGAATCTGAGAAAAAAGCCCTTACTTCTCAAATTGTATCTGTAAAAGCCGAACTGCAGACTCTTTTGGCTGGTGGTGATGTCAAACTGCTTGCAATGGCTGATACCGGTGAAGCGGTCTTTTTCAAGGAAATCGGTGAGGCAAATATGGCCGGATCAGATGGCAAAACAGTTCTTAGATTCCCTCTGTCTGCATCGAATAAGGCTGATGCAGTTTTGAATGGGGCAAAAGCGGAAAAACGGATTAGAGGTGCTTTCGTTTACTACATTCTTGATAGTAAAGCGTTGGCTTTTTAAGATGGGGTTTCCAGGAAGGACTAAACAGACAAGCTGGGGAACTTTTATTCTCTATTCTGTAATAATAGTTTTGGGAGTCTGTGTACTCTCATGGTGGGTCTGGTCTAACGTCAGAGATGCGATCAATGAACCTATCCCAAAAGAGACTCATAAATCGTTATTGTTGCATCCCCAAAAAAACGGTCTTGTTACAGATACGGCTACTTCATTTACGAGTGATGTTAAAAAGATACTCAAAGGGGATATTCTTCGTCACGATTCAGACCGAAAGGTTAAGCGTGTAGATACTGTGAACGCATATAGTAACTACACTGGCCGGTACCAAACACAACAGTCTCAAGAACCATATTATACTGGCAAATAACGATTGATAAAAGTTGGAGGATTGCTGTGGAAAAGATGAAAGAGAAAATTAAAGAATACACTATCGAAGTTAAGGTTGATGATCGAGCAGTAACAATAAGAGATAAAGTCAGCACTAACTATCTTGATGGTGAAGCTTACCAGATGGCTGATCTTTTTTATAGAGCGATGCTGGCAAATGGTTATAGTCCAGCTGTAACGACAGAGGCTCTGGCTAAAACAGCAAGGGAACGTGGCCACTTTGTTGATGATAAGCAGGCGGGGTTGAATTTTGGACAAGCGACTTCCTAACATCCTCCCTGTCTTGATGAGACAGGGTTTTACGGCATAAAGGATAGATCACAATGATTAAAAAACTTGGTTTTGGAACAAAAATTATTGTTTTGGTTTTGGTTAGCAGTGTCGGTCTGGCTGTGGTCTCAAGTGCTATTGCGCTCAAAATGTATATGACTTCCTATCACAATTATATCGACATGTATAAGAAGTCCTTATTTGATGATTTCGATAATCAGGCCAAAAGTCAGGTCGAGGCTGCTGTAACTATGCTGCAGAAAATATATGAACAGCAGCAAGGCGGCATACTGACTTTGGATGAAGCGAAAATAAAAGGCGCAGATCTGTTAAGAGCAATGAAATACGGTAAAGATGGCTATTTTTGGGCCGATACAACCGAAGGCGTAAACGTAGTCCTTTTGGGCAGGCCAGCCGAGGGCAAAAGCAGAATTGACCTCTTGGATACAAAAGGCAAGTATCTGATTAAAGAGATTATTGAAAACGGCAAAAAGCCCGGTGGCGGTTTTACGGATTTTTGGTTTCCTAAGCCAGGTGAAAAAGAGGCATCACCTAAACGCGGATATTCTCTCGAATTCAAGCCGTTTGGTTGGATTGTGGGAACAGGTAATTATGTTGATGATATTGATGCTCTCGTTAAAAAAGCAGCAGACGAGAGTATGAGGAATCTTAAGCATGGCATTTACCTCACAATTGCAATTACAACGGTTATGGTAATTGCAATTGCTATTTCCTCTCTCTTCGTTACAAGACGCCTTTTAAGAGATATCGGAACCGAACCTTCCCACCTTGCACAAATTACTCAGCATGTGGCTGAAGGCAACCTTACCTATCAGTTTGAAGAAGGCAAAGGCGGTGTTTATGACGCAATGCGGCTTATGGTTGCGGAATTGAAAAATGTAATGAACAAGGTGAGCACTAGTTCTAAAGAGGTGGCATCTGCTTCAGTCGAACTTAACAATAATGCAGAGCAAATGGTCAATGCCTCTAGTGAAGTTGTCAACCAGGCTAATACGGTGGCTACGGCAAGTGAGGAAATGTCGGCTACCAGCATGGATATTGCCAATAACTGTCACAGGGCAGCAGAAAGCTCCAATCAGGCCAGTAAAACAGCACAGGCAGGGGCGGCTATTGTTCAGAGTACAGTTGATGGTATGACCAGGATCGCAGACAAGGTACGCAGTTCTGCTGTTGTAGTTGAACAGCTTGGAACTCGCTCAGATCAGATTGGTGAGATAGTGGCCACTATTGAAGACATTGCAGACCAGACTAATCTGCTGGCTCTAAATGCCGCCATAGAAGCGGCTAGAGCAGGTGAGCAGGGCAGAGGTTTCGCCGTTGTTGCTGATGAGGTCAGGGCGCTTGCTGAACGCACTTCCAGGGCAACAAAAGAGATAGGCGATATGATCAAAAGTATCCAGGCAGAAACCCGTAAAGCTGTTTCGGCTATGGAAGATGGCGTTCGTGAGGTTGAACAAGGAACTTCCGAAGCAGCTCGTTCCGGACACGCTTTGGAACAGATCCTTGAAAAGATAAACGAGGTGACTTCACAAATCAGTCAGATTGCTACTGCAGCCGAAGAACAGACAGCGACTACTCGTGAGATTTCAAACAATATTCAACAGATTTCCGATGTTGTTGAAATCAGCGCAAAAGGGTCAAGGGATGTGTCAATATCATCAGCTGATCTTTCGAACCTTTCTATCGAACTAGAAAATATGGTCAGGAAATTTAAGCTGTGAGCTTAGTAATCAATATAAAGCTCTGCCCTTCGGAGGGGCAGAGCTTTATTGCCAACTTGAACAGACTATAACGGTCTGTTTTTTATGAATTGAACTGTCCTCTATTAGTTGACAGCAATTAAAACTAATGGCAAAATGAAGTATAAGCTATCAATACGGGGAGTCGAATACATGGGTTTGACAATCAGCATAAGAGAACTTCACGACATACTGAAATTCGCAAATCCAGGCGGCAAAAAAGATGCCGACGAAATGGATACTGAGGTAACGATCAAGTATTGCGAGGCACGAGCTTCTACTGATGGGGATGCTATGCCTGCAGGTCATTATGTTTGGCTTGCTGAATATCCAGAGGAAGGTTGCTATGGACCGCTTGGTGAGCTTGGCGAAGTTGAGGAAACTTCCCTGATAATGGGCCCTTGTGCCGACAAGCCTCTATTGGGTGATTGGCGACATGGCAATGGCTTTGTCTGCTGCGGGAGTGTGCGGATATTCCGTGCGGATATCGATACTAACCCTTGTGAGCAATACACTAAAGAACTTTTGGATTGGGTCTGTGAGACGCTCAACAATGGCTAAGATTGCGATAGGCAATGAAAAGGATTTCTTATGAATAAGTATTTTGTGGGCTTTATGTTCGATGACAACATGGTGTCGGTTTGCATGATTATGAAGAATCGCCCAGCTTGGCAAAATGGTTTCCTCAATGGAATTGGAGGAAGAATTAATGAAAACGAAACTCCCATTGAGGCAATGACCCGTGAATTCAATGAAGAGACGGGGGTATCTACCAAAGCTGAGTCTTGGGTACATGTCTGTACGCTTAGGTTGCCTTATGCAGAGATTGAGTTTTTTGCTGGTAGGGACTCGTTGATCTGTGATGCTGTCACAACTACTACTGATGAAGAAGTTGCTGTCTATCGGAATATAGGAGGTCGTTGTCTTTTGAGAGGTGAGAAGTTCTACCCTGTGGTAGAAAACGTCCCAATGGTACTTGAACTAAGTAGGCAGAGGCTTGTCGATCGAGAAGGTTTTGCCCCTGTGTCTCCTGATTGTTCTACAGGCATCTCCTTACCAGCGGCGGCAATATAGACTCTGTCTTGCTACTCACCAGACCTTTGTTTTTTATCGAGAGAAGCTAAAAGGAATTTACACATGGAAAATCAACCAGTTTTGATAAAAGTCCCAATAAACAAGGCTCCGGCCACCCCAGCGGGCTTTTATAAAAACAGTCCACGGCCGGATTATTCGTCACCTGAAGTCTTGATGGTGGTAGTGGACAGGCTGATGCCGCAAGTCATGGCATGGGGCAAATTCAGTGAAGATGAAGCGCCTGAAATAGCAGAACAGGTAATGAAAGCGCTAAAAAGCGATTCTGACCCATATCGGCGGGCCAAGTATCTTGAGGACCGTTTTTCATGGGACAGTGATTCGGAGTTAGTAGATGTCATGGAGAGCGATGACTTTTACGGAGCCGCCCAGGAAGCAATCAAGGCGTGGATCAAGGACAATGATATATCTCCTGTTTTTGAGGTTGGCCGGCAAGTGTCTGTAAAAGAGAGACGTCAATCTGAAATGGTTGCCGGCAGAATCCGCAGTATTTCAGAGGATGGCATGTATTGCGTCATGGTGCCATCTCTTGGGCATGTAGAAAGCGGTATTGGTACTCATGGGTTGCTGTTCCCTTGGGAAGATGTTGAAGAGTGGAATGCAAGCTCATGTTAGGAAGGAGATAGCCATGAAGCAGGATTGCGAAAAATGTAATTCTTTTCGGCCAATTGCTCATAATGACCAGTTTGTAAAGGACCATAATACATCTGGTTTTATAAAGCTTGTACCCTGTCCTTTTTGCGGGAAAAGAAGTGAGGCTTTTTTATCCTGTTACACGTCAATCTATCGAGATCATACAGAATACCATGCTGCGGTTCATTGTTTTAATTGCGGATGTTCTGGCCCAACATCTTGGGGTAAAGATGCAGAGGTTGTGGCACTAGAGTCTGCAAACGAATGGAACAAGAGATGGGAACACCCCTCTAAGAAAAAGAGAGCGAGGAAGAAAAAATCAAAAGAGTGCGTTATGTCAGTAAATGCTGTGCAAAAAGCTCTTTACATAACTAACGGCTTCAAATGACATGAATGGGGGAAAGTTGTGGAAACAATAGATAGAAAATTCAAAATAAGCGCTACCAATCCTGTAAACGGCAAACAATATTCAGAAGAGAATTCGCTGTTACTCTGCGCGAAGGATGCGGCTGTGCCGGCTGCACTTGTTGCCTATCGAGAAAAGTGTATTGAGCTTGGGGCAAACACTGAACACATTGAAAGTATTGATCTTCTTATCGGCCGTGTTGAGTCCTTCCAGAATATAGCAGGGGGAGGGCGTGTCCCAGACACCATTGGTGATGAAATTCCTAGATGCCTCCATGGCAGAAATGTCGGACTTTCTGGTCTAAAGTCTGGCATTGAGCTGATAGCAGAAGAACGAATGCGCCAAATAATAGAAGAACATCGAACAGCTGAGAACGATGATGCACTAAAAGATGGTCAGCTTGCGCTTGCTGGCGCTTGCTATGCGGAATTTTCTACGGCTGTCGATAGAAATGAACAGCGTAGAACCCATGATAACTACTGGCCATGGCATGAATCCTGGTGGAAGCCAACGACACCTATCCGCGACTTGGTAAAAGCAGGGGCGCTCATTGCGGCTGAAATTGACAGGCTTCAGCGGTCGGAACCGGATCACTAGCAGAGTCCATTTAACGGTTTGAGTTAAGGGGCGGAACGTCCCTCTTGAACGGTTGGTTATATTTCGGAGGTGATCGAAGTGGAAGATTCTGAAATGTTCAAAATCATGGACGGAATGAATCAAGTCAATATGGAAATGGCTGGGAATATCGCGGCTACCGCCCCCATGTGCCACATGCGGAAAATGTTCTTGGATTCGTCGGATTCCACGGATGGTTTTTACGAAACGTGGTGGGAGTGTTCAGTGTGCGGTCATACGAAAGAAATATAACATCCAGTTTAACAGCAACATGGCGGTATAACCGGAAATAAGCTGGTTACTCAGAAGGGATAAAATAATGATAAACAAATATCCACCTCTTTCACAAACACTCTCAAAAGTCCTGCCAGGGGGAAAATTTTGGTCAAAACGCTGGCATCTTGTGTCGGGTTGTTCGCCAGCATCAGAAGGTTGTGCAAACTGCTGGATGCGATCGGAAGCAAAATTACGAGAGAATCATCCTACAGATAGTGTTCGCTGTCTTCACGAAGGGTTGCTCAATGAAGATGGCCAGTGGAACGGGGAGGTTCGTTTCAACCACCATTTATTGCATATCCCTCTTTTAAGCCGGTCTCCTCAAGTATTTGCCATCTGGACGGATCTCTTTCACGAGTCTGTGCCAGACGCAGATATTGACAAGGCAATGGCGGTTATTTTGTCGTGTGTCGTCTTCTCAAACAGGCCTCACCGGTTTATTGCTCCTACCAAACGGGCGGATCGTCAACGACAGTATTTCGCATCTAGGACACCTGCAGAACATTTGCAAACATGGGCAAAAGCTGGAGATGGATTCATCCATTGTGACAATCCGGATATCTTATTTTCCGAACACGTTATGGGGCACTGTATTGGGCCTTCAGATGAAACGGGAAGAATTTTGGCAGATATGGGCGACTGGGGTTACACAGAAAAGCTATATCCACTTCCCAATATGATCGGTTGTGTTACGACTGAGAACCAGAGAGCTGCTGATCAGAGAGTTCCTGATTTCTTGCATACGCCATTCAAAACCAAAGTTATTCTTGCTGAACCGTTGCTAGGTCCTCTTGATTTGAATAAGCCTTTTCCTGTGCCGTCCAAGTACGACAGTCAGGGGAATGGCATTGAGTGGATCGAGGAAGCAACTTGGTTGTGGAAGCCTGGGATTCATGGGGTTATTACTGGTGGCGAATCAGGTCATAAAGCCCGACCGGCGCATGCTGATTGGGTAAGGTCGCTTAGAGACCAGTGTGCTTCAGCTGGTGTGCCTTTCATGTTCAAACAGTGGGGAGAGTGGGCGGCATGGGTGGGTAGTTCACCAGAGATATTGGACAATCCTGAACAGACAAAGTTCTTGACCTATGAATGGGAAGACGAAACTTGGAAGGATGTAGGCTATCCATTGTGGTGTGATGCCGTAGTTCCAGAAAATTGCTCTGGCAAGGTCGGTAAAAAACGTGCTGGGCGCTTACTGGATGGACGGGAGCATTTAGAGTTGCCGGAGGTGACAGGATGAAAGCAATTTCAATCTGGCAGCCATGGGCCTCACTTATTGCTGCAGGCGGTAAGGAGTACGAAACCCGTTCTTGGAAAACATCCTATCGTGGGCCTCTTGCAATTTGCTCCAGCAAGAATTCACCAATGTGGGCAATAAGAGCTGCTTACAATGAAGAGGAAATCTACCAGTTCGCCTTCGACAACCAGCTTCTCGATCATAATAAACTGCCAAAAGGTTGTGTTGTGGCCGTTTGTGAGTTGGTTGATTGCATAGAGATAACTCCAGAGTTTACCCAAACACTGTCAGACCTCGAATATATCGCCGGAGATTATACGCCAGGCCGCTTTGCCTGGAAGCTGGCCAAGGTACGACGGCTTAATACTCCAAAGCCAGTGAAAGGCTCGCAAGGATTCTTTACTGTCGACGGTGTTTGTCGTGTCTGTGGGTGCATTGATACTGATTGCTCTGGCTGTTTCGATAGAACGGGGGAGCCTTGCTATTGGGTTGAGCCGGATCTTTGTTCTGCGTGTGCAAAACCTGCAATTCATCGTATCCATCAACTACTTTCCAGACATCGTTTTGATGTATCGGAGGAAAAATCCCTGCAGGAGCAGCTCGGAGATGTATTTAAGTTGAATGGCATTGATTTTAAACGTGAGGTGCAGTTGTCGGCTCATGATCGTATTGACTTTCTGGTAGGCGATATCGGTATCGAAGTGAAAATCAAAGGTTCTCCAAGTGCTATATATCAGCAATGCCGAAGATATTGTGCTCTTGAGCAGGTCAAAGAACTCTTGTTAATCACAGGACGTTCTATGGGGCTACCAGGAGAGATTGAGGGCAAGCCTTGTTATCTTCATAACCTTGGATTGAGCTGGTTATGATCAGGACATACGGAGACATAGTTTTCCAAGAGGAAAACAATCGTTGGGTTATATCGAAACTTGAGCCGCACGTTGCTATAAAGCTGAAAAGCATTTTTCCCAAAATTCCGAAGACATCAACCGGGCCATATCGGTTCGACAATTCTGCGGAGATGTGTGCGGATCTGGAATGGTTTCTTTCTCGATACCCGCTTGCTATATCCGAAGCACATATCAAGGAGCTTTGCCGCCAAAAGACTTTATTCCTTGAAACTCAGTCGGAGATGGAAAGAATTCTTTGTCCAGACTTCGTACCAGGTGTTTATTCAACCAAAGATGGCCAGACGGTGAGGTGGTATCAGGCGCAGGCTGTAGAGGTGTTTTGGCG
>JBGSQR010000148.1:0-11075 GCA_041737975.1 Geobacterales bacterium
CCATGATGGGGCAACTTGGAGGTTTAGCTGGACTGGCTGGTGCCTCAATTGGCGGAGCGACCAAAACAGACCTGTACATAACCATGCTGAAGAGTGAAACCGTACGCGATCCGATCATTGATCGTTTCAAGCTACTGGACATTTACAAAGCCAAACTACGCGCCGATGCCTATAACGCACTTAACGGAAAAGTAACAATTGGCGCCGGGAAAAAAGACGGCATCATTACAATCAGTGTCAGTGACAAAGACCCCAAGCTGGCCGCAGAAATGGCCAACGGTTATGTTGAGGAACTGGGTAAAATTGCTGCCGGGCTCAGTACAAGCGGTGCAGGCAGGAACCGTCAGTTTTTGGAGGATCGCCTGTCTACAGCCAAAGGTGATTTGATCAAAGCAGGAGATGAATTAAAAACATTTCAGGCCAAGAATAAAATGCTGAATGTAACGGAGCAGGCTAAAGCATCCATTGAAGGAGTAGCAAAACTACGTGCCCAGCTGGCCGTACAGGAAGTTCAACTGGCCACACTGCAGCAGCAGTTCACGGACTCCAGCCACGAAGTCAAGCGGGCCAGAGCCTCCCTTGCCAGCCTGAAATCCCAGATTGCTAAACTTGAAGGCGGCGGCGGTGGCAGCTCCATCCCATCGGTAGGCTCTGTCCCTCAACTGGGTCAGGATTATCTGAGAATAATGCGCGACTTCAAAGTTCAGGAGACAATGGTTGAACTGTTGACCAAACAGTATGAAATGGCTCGCTTTTCCGAATCAAAAGACCTTTCGCCATTTCAGGTCTTGCAGAAGGCAAAAGTGCCTGAAAGAAAGAGTAAACCGGCCAGAGCAAAGATGGTTATTTTAGCAACATTCACCGTTTTCTTCTTCTCCTTATTACTGGCCTTTATCCTGGAGAGTTTTTCCAGGATGTCCGATGAAAACCGGGAACGTTGGAAGCTGTTAAAAGCAGGGTTGCCATCATTTCGGAGAAAGAAGACAGTGTAAGGAATATCAGCACAGTTCGTCAGAGGTTCTCAACCATGAACAGAAAAGATGCAATAAGCACTCTTGCAAAGCTGAAACCCGAATTGTTCGGACGTTTTGGTGTAATACGTCTTGCCCTATTCGGATCGACAGCCCGCAATGATGCTAGTCAGGATAGTGATGTTGACATTCTAGTCGCATTCGATGGCCCTGCCACCTCTGAGAGATATTTTGGTGTCCAGTTCCTGTTGGAAGATACGTTCAGTTGCAAGGTTGACCTGGTGACAGAAAAAGCACTACGTGCCGAACTAAGGCCGTTTATCGAACAAGAGGCGATCTATGTTTAAACGTGAATGGGGCTTCTATTTAGATGACATGCTCCTATTCTCTGAAAAGGTCCTCTCCTACACCAAAGACTTAGACTTGGATAGTTTTATAGCTGATGAAAAAGTTTATGATGCAACTTTAAGAAAATTGGAATTAATAGGTGAAGCTGCAACACACATACCTGAACCAATTCGCGAATCTTTTCCTTCAATACCTTGGCGTAGAATTATTGCTACTAGAAACAGGCTTATTCACGGATATCTGGGGATAGATAACGAAATTATCTGGAGTATCATTAGGGATGATATTCCATTTTTGGTGAATGAGTTGAAAAAATTAAAAAAACAGATTTTTTAGCATAAGAAGCTAACTTTAGCTTAAGTGAGCGAAACGAAAGAGCGAGACAAAAAACTTAAAACCTTTTCTCACGCGGAGACGCAACCAAAAGTAGGTGCCTCTAGGCAAGACGCAAAGCAGTCAAAACCGGTAGTACCCTAAAAGAATATGATTTTGATTTAACCCTAAAATCTTGCTGTTGACTTTCTCCGCGACTCTGCGGCTTAAGTGAGCAAAGCGAACGAGCGTGACAAAGATTTGAACCAGGCATTTATCACGCGGAGACGCGAAGTCGCAAAGAGATTCAGTAAAAACACATAAACTCTTGTTTTGGTTCTACCCTATTTTAGATTTTGCTCTTCTTAGCGACTTTGCGGCTTAAGTGAGCATAGCGAACGAGCGAGAGATCGATTTTGGACAACAAAATGGCCTCAAATACCACAACATTGAATATGCTCTCTGACTTCCTGGCAAACAAGCCCGAACTGGAACTGGCGATCCTCATCGGAAGCAGGGCAACCGGCACTGCACATCCTGATAGCGACTGGGACATAGCCATTCAGTGGGTCAGAGGAACGAATTTCCTTACACAGCTGGCTGCAACCGAGACACTTCGCCGTGAGTTGGGCCACCTTCTAAATGTGTCTGAAGACTCCATCGACCTGATTGATCTACCCACAGCCAGGCTTGCAATACGAGCAGTAGTCGTGGAAGAGGGACTTCCGCTAAAAGGCAGCAACACGCTGGCCTGGAGCCGTTTATTGAAACGTACCTGGCATGAACTGGAAGAGTATTATTGGGAGCAGACTTATGCGGCTTGATCTTTATCAGGCAGAAACTGCGGTTATCGCTGAAGAGCAGACCCGCCTTCTGAACGATGCCCGCGAAATACTTTTGTCAGATCGTGCTTTATCAAAGCTGGAACAAAATGGGATGCTGCACTCCATACAGATTCTAGTTGAAAATGCCATTGGGAAAGCAAAACAGATTATCAAGGCTTCAGGTAAAGTTGTCCCGGTATCAGCTTATGACAGTTTTATGCTTTTGGCTGAACTAAAGACAATATCCGGAGCAGAACTACCGGCATGGAACGCCGCTATTGGCCTTCGCAACAGGATCGTCCACGACTATATGAACATTGATATGGCTTTGGTAATGGACCTGGTTAAAGTCGAGCAGTACCGGTTTGTAACAGATTTTTTATTGCAGCCAGTTAAGTTATCGGAAGACTCATGAGTTTTGATTTCAAACGATATAAATAACCTTGTGCCAGGCATTTATCACGCGGAGACGCGAAGTCGCAAAGAGAAGCAGAAACTGTACTAGCCTTGTGTTTTTGTTTAACCCTATTTTAGATTTTGCCTTTCTTAGCGGCTTTGCGACTTAAGTGAGCATAGCGAACGAGCGAGACAAAGATTTTATTCAGGCATTTATCACGCGAAGCCGCAACCAAAAGTAGGTGCCTCTAGGCAAGACGCGAAGAAAAGCTGAAAACAGTAGTACCCAAAAGAATTTGATTTTGATTTACCCCAGAATATTGCTGTTGACTTCCTCCGCGACTCGCTTAAAAGCGCCTACTTTTGGTTGCGGCTTAAGTGAGCGCAGCGAACTAGCGAGACAAAAAAAATTGAAGCATCGAATTTATTCCAAAGGATTTTACTAAATGAAAAAAGCACTAATCACCGGCATCACCGGACAGGACGGCTCCTATCTGGCGGAACTGCTGCTGGAAAAAGGTTACGAAGTACATGGCATAAAGCGTCGGTCATCCCAGTTCAATACGGATCGGATTGATCACCTCTATCAGGACCCCCACGACAAGGGACGCCGTCTGGTTTTACACTATGGTGATATGACCGATTCCACCAACCTGATCCGAATCATCCAGGCGGTACAGCCGGACGAAATCTACAATCTTGCCGCCCAATCCCATGTGGCTGTTTCCTTCGAAACACCGGAATACACCGCCAATGCCGATGCAATTGGGCCTTTACGCATCCTTGAAGCGATACGCATCCTTGGCCTGGAAAAGAATACCCGTTTCTACCAGGCATCAACGTCTGAGCTGTACGGTCTGGTACAGGAAATACCGCAAAAAGAAACCACCCCCTTCTACCCACGGTCGCCATATGCGGTAGCAAAACTTTACGCCTACTGGATCACCGTCAATTACCGTGAAGCCTATGGCATCTACGGCTGCAACGGCATCCTGTTCAACCATGAAAGTCCTGTGCGCGGCGAAACCTTTGTTACCCGTAAAATTACCCGTGCACTGTCCAGGATCAAACTGGGACTGCAGGATTGCCTTTTCCTCGGAAATATGGACTCACTCCGTGACTGGGGCCATGCCAAGGATTATGTTGAGATGCAGTGGCTGCTGATGCAGCAGGAAACTCCTGAAGACTGGGTCATAGCAACCGGTATCCAATACAGTGTGCGTGATTTTGTCAATGCGGCAGCAGAAGAGCTTGGCATGAAAATTACCTGGAGCGGTACGGGAGTGGACGAAATCGGAACAGATAATAATGGCAATGAAATTGTAAAAGTCGATCCACGTTATTTCCGACCGACAGAGGTTGAGACACTTCTTGGCGATGCAACAAAAGCGCGTGAAAAGCTTGGCTGGACACCAAAGATCAGCTTCAAGGAATTGGTAGCAGAAATGGTCAGGGAAGATCTGAAGTCAGCAGAGCGTGATGAACTTGTCAAGAAACATGGTTACAAGGCGTTTGATTACCACGAATAGCAGTCGCTTCAGTTATTTTCCAATAGTTCATAACCGTTTTACCGGAGTGTCTTAATGCAGCAACCAGAAAATCTGAGCATTAAATCCCAGGATACAACCCCAGACAACGATGTTTACCAGACACCCGAAACACCCTCTGCCTCCCTGGTTGATTTGCTGATAATCATTGCCCATAACAAAAAAAGGATCCTGATCAACACTTTTGGTGCAGCAATTATCACCGCCATGTTCACTCTTACCCTGCCCAACATTTATACTGCCCGAACAATGATTGTACCCAGCGATGATGACAAAAATGCAATGAGCGCCATAATGGCCCAGGTCGGTGGACTTGCCGGAATAGCCGGAGGAGCGCTGGGCGCCAAGACCACCGGCGACCTGTATGTCACCATGCTAAGAAGCGAGACGGTAAAGGATCCGATTATAGAGCGGTTTAAACTTAAGGAAGCATACGAAGCCAAATACAGAACAAGTGTCTACAAAGCCATGGACAATAACACCGTCATTACGCTGGGAAAAAAGGACGGGGTTATTAGCGTTGCTGTTTCCGACAAGGACCCCAAACGGGCTGCCGACATAGCAAATGCCTATGTTGAGGAACTTGGCAAATTGGCGGCAGGGTTGAACATGACCGGGGCGGGTAAAAACAGGGCGTTTTACGAAAAGCGCATTGCCGAGGCAAAAACGGACCTGAGTCAAGCAGAAGATGCGCTGAAAAATTTCCAGTCAAAAAACAAGACCATATCCGTACCGGATCAGGCCAAGGCCACAATTGAAGGTGTTGCTCAGCTGCGTGCCCAGCTTGCAATCAAGGAAGTCGAACTCGGCGCACTGCGGAGGCAGTTTACCGACACAAGCCAGGAGGTCAGGACGGTCAAATCCGTAGTTGAAAGCCTCAAAAGGCAGATTGCCGGGCTTGAGGGAAAAAATGGCGGCAACAGCTCGATCCCCAATATCGGCAACATTCCCCAACTTGGGCAGGACTACCTGAGGCTGATGCGCGACTTCAAGATTCAGGAAGCAGTTCTGGAAATGCTTACCAAGCAGTTTGAAATTTCCCAGCTGAACGAACTCAAGGATGTCGCCCCCTTCCAACTGCTACAGCCGGCCAAGGTGCCGGAGTTGAAAAGCAAACCATCGCGAGCCAAAATAGTCCTGTTGATGACTTTCGTGGTTTTTACAGGTTCAGTATTATCTGTACTGCTCGGGCAACGGTTAGCACAGATGTCTGAAACCGAGAAGAGCAGATGGAAATCTTTTCGCGCGCTATTGGCGTTCTCGCTAAAACGCAAGCGTTAAAAATCATTTTGTTCCATGGAACTAGTGAAACTGCCCGGCTGGACACGTCAGGCTACTGACACATTGAAAACCAATTCGAATACCCCGGGTTGATAAGGGTTGATAAAAATAATGATACTGCCTCTGGATACGGCCTCAATGATCAGGCCAAACATCACCATCAGTCCCTTTACGCACCAGACACTCGGCCGCCGGCCAATCGGCGGTAAAACCGACAGGGCAGCAAGAGTCAGACAAAGCCTGCTGGCCCACCTGGGGCGTGAGTTCATGCTTACAAACAGCGGCAGAAGCGCCCTGGACCTTGTCATGACAGAGATTGGAACTGCGCCTTCCGATGTGGTCACAATTTTCACCTCGCTGGGAAACAGCTACGTATCCGGCTGCGTCACCAGGACCATCGAAAAGTATTGCCGCTGGTCAATGCGAATAGAACCGGAAACCAAAGTGCTGCTTGTAATACATGAATGGGGGATTCCTCACCCGGGCATGGATGAGATCTGCGCCCTGGGCCTTCCGGTCATCGAAGACTGTGCCTATGCATTTGCATCCACGGACAACGGCTCAAACCTGGGCATGAGGGGGAAATACTCCATTTACAGCCTGCCCAAGTTCTTCTCGGTAAATTTCGGGGGCATCGTCTGCGGCCTGGCTGGAAGCGAGTCCGTACTACATCGCGATTACGAGGATTATATCTGCAGATATATTGAAAACGAGCTGCGAAATATTGATGTAATTATTAGCAAGAGAAAGTCCAACTGGAACTACCTGAAAAAGCTGTTTGGTTCAGTGGGTGCGCAACCTTTTTTCGAGCTAACTGAAGGAACGGTCCCCGGGGTTTTCATGTTCAACGCAGACAGGTCCCTGAATCTTGACCGCGTCAAAACCTGCTATGGAGAACATGGAATCGAATCCAGCGTATTTTACGGCACCGGCGGCTATTACATACCATGCAACCAGCGCTTGTCCCGCGGAGCAATGGAATACATGTTTGCGGTATACGATAAAATACTTTGCGAATCACTTCGTGCATGATTCCGGCAGCGGCAGGGTTTCCGGTGTTTCAGAAAACTCTGCAAACTGAACGAACACAGTCAATTTTGTCGGAAAGAAACGGACAACATGAAAGCAGTGGAATTTATTTTTACCAGGCTTGATTACTGGGCATACAGGTTTCTCATGTCCAACCGGTCCTCAATGCCTGTGCGATGGAAAAAGTTTCTTGCCATGTACTTTCCCGATGCCAGGGTAAGAAAACACTACTGGGAATCCCTGAATGTTTTCATGGGCGATGGAACTTATGCAAACCCCGGATTCACCGTTGTCAACAACATGAGTGAAGCCTGCAGAATCGAGATCGGCAATAACGTGTCAATTGCACCTAATGTCATCATAGTCACTGATTCAGCACCGAATAACTCAAGGCTTATCTGCCGGATTCCATACGTCCGTGACAAATTGATCCAACAGCGTCCGGTAAGAATTGAGGATGAGGTCTGGCTCGGGGCCGGAGTTATTGTTTTGCCCGGCGTGGTTGTCGGTAAAGGGGCAATTATCGGCGCAGGGTCAGTGGTCATCGGCGATATTCCGCCTTTTACAGTTGCCGCAGGTACACCAGCCAAGGTAACACGAAAACTGGAGATACCGCCTGAGTCATAATCTTTGCTTGCATACCAGAATTTGACACTTGAATCTAATTTGAAATGGATACGATGAATAAAATAGTTATAGAAATATCCCCATATTCCTCCGAACTTAAAGAGACGTGGAACGCCCTGGTCCTAAGCTCAAAAAACGGTTGTTTCCTGCACTTGCGTGAGTACATGGACTACCATTCCCACAGATTTGTTGATCAATCGGTTGTTGTTTTCAAGCAGGGGAAGCCGGTTGCAGCATTTCCGTGCAATCAAGACGGGGAGCAGGTTATCAGCCACGGTGGACTGACTTTCGGCGGACTTCTCTACGGCAATACTCTTCATGCTGTTGAAGTGCTTGAAATATTCAAAGAACTTGTTAACCACTTTCAAAAACGTGGCATAAAGAGCATTATTTATAAAACTATTCCTCATGTTTTTCACAAATATCCAGCAGAAGAAGATCTATATGCACTTTTCCGTTTAGGTGCACAACTCTACAGACGCGACCTGTCATCAGTAATCCAGATGGAAAGCCGGATAAAGTTCTCCGATTCGCGCAAATGCACCATGCGAAAATCTGCCAAAATCGGAATTGAAATTCGTGAGGGGGACTTTTTTGTAGAATTCCATCATCTTTTATCTCACGCGCTCTTAAAATTCGGATTAGTGCCTGTCCACACTGTACAGGAGCTAGAACTGCTGAAAAGCAGGTTCCAGGAGAATATTCGACTGTTCGGTGCGTTTGACGGTGAAAAATTACTGGCGGGCTCTATCGTGTATGATTTCGGCCATGCAGCCCATGTCCAATATATGGCCAGCTCTGACTATGGCAGGGAGATTGGAACTCTTGATTATTTGCTTGGGCATCTTATCGAAAATACATTCCAGACCCGTCGTTATTTCAGTTTCGGCATATCAACGGTACAAGAAGGCAGACAACTGAACGAAGGGCTGATTTTTCAGAAAGAGGGTTTCGGCGCACGTGGAGTTGCATGTGATTTTTATAAAATTGATATTTCCGGTGATCCATTGGCGGCCACCTTATAGTTTTCAAGATTCATATTCTAACAAAAGCCTCTGTTCAGCTTAAAAGGTATTGACATGTCTCTTACAAATTGCCAGTTGATTAACCTTCCAAAAATATCTGATCCCCGCGGAAATTTGACCTTCGTGGAAGGTGGCAATCATATCCCTTTTGATATCCGCAGGGTTTACTACCTTTACGACGTTCCGGGCGGAGCCCAACGAGGCGGTCATGCACATAAAGAACTCCATCAGCTTATTATAGCCATGTCCGGAAGTTTCGATGTTGTTCTGGATGACGGAAAGGATAAAAAACGAGTCCATATGAACCGATCATACACCGGTTTGTATGTATGTCCGATGATCTGGCGTGAACTTGATAATTTTTCGTCGGGCTCAGTCTGCATGGTCCTGGCATCGAATATTTATGACGAATCCGACTATTATCGCAACTACAGTGACTTCATTGCAGACCTCAAGAGGTAACAAATGATAATTCCATTTCTTGATCTCCGATCGCCTTATACAGAACTCAGGGAAGAGCTTGACGCCGCATACCGCAGAGTGATGGAATCCGGGCATTATATCCTGGGCGGTGAAGTCGAAAAGTTCGAGGCAGAATTCGCATCCTACTGTGAAGCAAAGCATTGCATCGGGGTCGGCAACGGCCTGGAAGCACTGCACCTGATAATCCGCGCATACGGGATCGGACCGCAGGATGAGGTCATTGTGCCGTCCAATACGTACATAGCCACCTGGCTTGCAGTGACACATGCCGGTGCTATCCCTGTTCCGGTAGAACCGGATGAACGTACCTGCAATATCGACCCGGCCCGCATTGAACAGGCCATTACTCCCAGAACAAAGGCTATTTTGGTTGTACACCTCTATGGGCAGCCCGTTGACATGGACCCGATCAATGATCTGGCCAGGAAATATGGCCTAAAGGTGATTGAGGACTGCGCACAGGCGCACGGAGCGCTCTACAAAGGCAGAAAGGCAGGCAACCTCGGAGATGCCGCCGGCTTCAGTTTTTATCCGGGCAAGAATCTCGGGGCCATTGGCGACGGCGGTGCGGTAACAACCAGCGACGACGATCTGGCGGATCGCATCCGGGTGTTGCGCAATTACGGTTCCCGTATCAAATACCACAATGAGGTTGTCGGCTACAATTCACGCCTGGATGAGCTTCAGGCGGCTCTGTTACGGGTAAAGCTGGCACTGCTTGATGAATGGAATCAGCGGCGCAGGGCCATCGCCGAAATCTATCTGCAGGAGCTGGCGAACACCACAGCCGTCATTCTGCCACATGTTCCGGAATGGGCGGAATCGGTCTGGCACCTTTTCGTAATCCGCCACAAGCAACGCGACCAGCTGCAAAAAAGCCTTACGGAGGCAGGAATCGGATCGATCATTCACTATCCGGTTCCGCCGCACCTGCAACCCGCCTACTCCTCCATGAAAGCCGGCAAAGGGGACTACCCTCTCTCAGAAACTCTGGCAAATGAGGTTTTAAGCCTGCCCATCGGTCCGCATCTTGACAAGGCGGATTGCCTGAAAGTCGTCCAGGCAATAAGGCAAGCCTGCCTCGCATAATGGAAACCGACTCAAAAAGCAGTCAGACAACAGGCAGCTACCGGAGCATACTCAAATCAACCTCTCTGGTCGGCGGCGCCTCGGTCTTGAATGTGCTGATCGGCATGGTGCGCACCAAATTTGTCGCCATTCTGCTGGGGCCTGCTGGTGTCGGCCTGATCGGCATGTACACCCAGGTCACCACCCTGATGACCATTCTGACCGGCATGGGTATCGGCAACAGCGGTGTAAGACAGATTGCCGAAGCAGTTGCCAGCGGGGATGACGACCGCATCGCCCGTACAGTAATTACCCTGCGCCGCGCAGCAAGGCTGACAGGCATGCTGGGCCTCGTTGTCATGGCTGCATTCTGCATGCCCCTTTCACTGGCAACCTTCGGCTCCGGCGACCATGCCTGGCCGATTGCGATATTGGGCATAACGCTTTTGGCCGGTGCGATAACGGTTGGGCAGGGATGCATACTGAACGGCACCAGAAGAATAGCAGATCTGGCAAAAATCAGCGTCATTGGAGCCATCAACGGAACAATCATCAGTATTCCCTGCTTCTATCTCTGGGGCCGGGGCGGAATCGTTCCAAGCCTTGTCCTCTCAGCGCTGGCCGCACTGGCAACCTCCTGGTGGTTCGCCCGCAGGGTACCCGTAAAACAGCTCCAGCTGAACTGGCGCGACAGCTACGGCGAAGCACGGCAACTGCTGTCGCTGGGCGTCAGCTTCATGTGGGCCGGACTGGTCACCACGCTGTCCGCCTATCTTATCAGGGTCGTGATGCTGCATCAGTTCAGCCTTGACGACGTTGGTATCTACCAGGCTGCCTTCAACCTGTCCGGAATTCTGGCCGGGTTCGTGCTGGGGGCTATGGGGGCGGATTACTACCCGCGGTTGACCGCCGTAGCCGGCGACCATGCAAGTGTGCACAGACTGGTCAATGAACAGTCGCAGATTTCCATACTGCTATCCCTGCCGGGCCTGGCAGCGATGATGGTGTTCTCTCCGGTTGTCATAGACATATTCTACGCTGAATCATTTTCCACAGCCGTGCCGGTACTCCGCTGGTGTGTCCTGGGAGTACTGGGCCGGGTTTTTTCCTGGCCGATGGGATTTGTCCTGTGGGCACAGGGAAAAGGCAGGCTGTTTCTGATAA
>JBGSQR010000231.1:0-4894 GCA_041737975.1 Geobacterales bacterium
TGAAGGTGGATAACGGCACTGCCGTTGCTGCTTCTGCACAGAACGTAAATGCAGGAAGCACAGTAGAGTTTACCCTGACACCCACAAACACAACGAATGTAAATTATATGCCGAGAGTTATCGATAACGGAACTGGCGGTATATTGACTGCCAATAAATATACAATTAGTGGACTTGCGGCAGGGCACGATCTGGATTTCAAATTCCTTCGTGCAGGTGATCTTAATCAGGATGGCGTTATAAACTTCGCTGATGCACAAAGGGCACTTCTAATCGCTTTGGGTCTTTATGTTCCTTTCAGCGAAGCAGAGCGGGTTGACAATAATACAGCATCCGATGTTGGTCCTCTTGTTGCCAGCAAACCTAAGGCAAGCGGTTCTGTTGATGTGTCCGATGTCATGCTGATTCTGCGCAGGGCTGTGGGAATTGATCCGGTCTGGTAATACATATAACTAAATTAAGGAGTAACACCATGAAAATAAGAATGATTTCATTTCTGATAACAGCACTGGTAACAGTGATTATTGGTGGGTGCGGCGGTGGAGGCGGCGGTTCAACCGCAAGCAACGACACCACAGTCAGCGGAGTGGTTTCCAAAGGGCCGGTTACGGGTGCAACAGTTGTCGCCTATGCCATAACTGGTGGTGCAAAAGGTTCAGAAATCGGGCGGTTTACACCGACCCTGGCAGGTGGTGCCTATTCCATTAATCTAGGGGCGTATGTAGGTCCAGTGTTGCTTGAGTCAACCAATGGAACGTATACGGATGAGGCTACCGGTACAACCTTGAAACCGGTCGGTATCGTAATGCGTGCTTTTGTAGATAATGCTGCCGGATCCACCTCTGCAGCCGTAACGCCTCTTACAGAAATGGCAGCAGTTAATATTCTGGCTGCGGGCCCTGTTACGGCTGCGGCTATCAAAGCTGAAAATGCAAAAATTGCAGCCGTGTTCGGTGTAACTGACATTGTTAGTGTTTTGCCTGCTAATGCCGCTGCTGCACCGGGTGCTGCGACCACTGCACAGATCAACTATGGCCTGGCACTGGCAACTGTGTCCCAATACATGGCAGCTCAGGCTCAGCCATTCACTCTAGGTCAGGCTGTGTCAGCTCTTGGTTCTGCCGCTCCTTCTGCTCAGACCCTCGTTGATCTGGCAACGGCTCGCAGTGCCTTTATCGGTTCTGTCAGGAACCTTTCTGGTGTTACAGGAAATACGGCAGCAACTTCTATAACTCTTAAACTCAGCACCAAAGGAACTTTGACAGCACCAAACACAATAGGCGGGGTTGAGGTGATTATTAATCTGCCTGCCGGAGTCAGCATAGTAAATACGGCCGGTGATGCTTCTGCAGCAGTGGTTGCTTCAGGTGTTGCCGTAACAGGATCAACAGTCGGAGCCAACTTAGTGGCCGGCGCACCTGATACAGTAAAAGTAATTTTGGTTAAACAGCCTGCCGGTTTCGGTATCGGTGAGTTCGCCACAGTAACCCTGGCAAAGACAAACGGCAGTGTGATTACGCCCGCACATTTCTATATTTCCGGTTTCAAAGCAGTTAACGGTGGGGATGTTAACCCCGGTGCAGTTTTAACCGGATTGGATTCTGCTTTCACTACTACATTCTCCCCTTAAATCGTTGCATTGCCCCCTTTTTACATATGTTTTGTAAGAAGGGGGTAGTTGCAGTTTTAATTGTATCCAGGAGTTTAAACATGAAAAATATTCGGCAAAAACTAGCTTTGTTATTAGCATTGGCCATGTTTGCCACATCTTCTCAGGCACATGCCGCCTTGAATTCAGTGTCCGGCAAACCTTTGATCAGCGCTCCAAATAGTCTGACCGAGATAGTTGCAGCCGGTAACCCGGCCGATGTGGCGGTCAGTCTGGCAACTGGTTTTCCGATTTGGTATAAGGATACTGCTGCAGGACTAAAACTTGAATTATGCACAGATACTTCTGCTGTAAAACAGACCGGTGGAGCTGCTTTTTCTCCTTGTCTGTTTGCACCACCTTTTGCGGGAAGTCCGGCCTCTTTTCCCAACAACTTTCCCGCCGAGGCTTTTTACTGGGTCGCATCGGCATTCAGCAACACACTTACAGCTTCGGTTAACGGGCAAACACCTGGTTGGAATGCACTGCTTGTGATGGCTCAGGAAGCGGCATTTGTTGACGGCATAGCCACCGAGGGAAGCCAGGCGGTTTTTTCCAGGATACGCCTGCGAATTTCGGTTCCTGTTTCAGGTACCTACAGGGTTACACATCCATTCGGAACCCGAGTTTATGTGATACCCGCAGCCACCGGCATCAGGGATATCAACCAGACCCAGGATATCGGACTTCTTGCAACGGAAAATTTTCTGACATCCCTGGGAGATCGTCCTGCTGATCAACTGCCTTTGCCCGGTTTTCCGGAGCCCACTCAGGCTTTTTTGAATTTTGTACCAAATGGCCTTATTGACAGTATCGGCAACTCAATCGGCCCCTTCTTGCCTTCTCCCGCCAATCAGGTCTTGGCCACAAACGGTTCGGTTTATCTGTCAGATCCGGGCACAGACCTGGCTCCGATAGAGGTGCCGATAATTAACGGACCCTTTGGTAATGCCTTTACAATTGAACTGATTGGTGATGCGCTTGGCGGGCCTGTACCTGCCGGTGTTTTCCTTAACTCAGCTAACAACTCACAGATTGTTTCAATCACTAATTTTCAACTTGCCGGTAAAATATTCAACGAAGGTGCTAATTTAGCTCCTGTTGCATTACCTATAACGTTATCAACCCAGATGAACACCTCTGTTTCTGTTGATGTAGCAGGGGCTGTTACTGACACGGTTAATTCTGTCACCAATGTGCATGGTTTGAATCCACAGGCTATAGGGATATTTGTAACTCCGAACGATATTCGCCGCTCGTCACCTTTTACAACAGCTAATAATGGTACCGTACAACGTTTTACAAATATTTCCACCGGCAAGACTACTTTTACCTATACTCCGGCAACCGGTTTTACCGGAGTTGACACTTTTCAGTATGTTATCCAGGACACCGGCGGACTGATTTCAGCGCAAGCGCAGGTAAGCATAACAGTGGAGGACCTGGCTGTTGCTGCAGGCGGCGCATATTTTCGTCCAAAATTTGGCAAATGGAATGTTAATGGAATCAGTTCCAGCACTTCCAACAACACGATTTCTCTTTTCACCGACCCTTCAACAACATTATCAGGTGTCTCTGAGGTTCCGCCTGTTGTTTCTGCGGCAAAAGGGTCTGTTTCTGTTGTAGCCGCAAAGGATAATATCAAATTTTTTCTGGATATTTCTCCCCTTCCCGCCAGTGCAATAACTGCTGTTCACCTGCATTACGGCACGGCAGCCCAGAACGGTCCGATTCTGTTTGACCTTTACGACAATCTGGATGGACCGATCAGCCTTCCGCTGACTGGGCAGTTAACTCAGTCGCAATTGCAGCCAAGGCAGGAAATCAACATCGTCACAATGCAGGAGGCGGTGAATGCAATTCTTTCCGGTAATACATATGTAAATGTGCATACCGCAGGTAACCCGAGCGGTGAGATGAGGGGACAACTGACCGGCAGATCTCTTGGAAGCGCTGTTGTGGGTCAGGACGGAACCTGGAAGTTCAGTGAGAAATCAACTATCAATCCGCTTCCAGTGCGTGGTTTGAATGCCGTTTCTTCCAATGGAGTAAGAATTTTCGGCATACCGCTTTCAATACGCTGATTTCATTGAGATATAAGATAACGTAATTTTGCGGAAGAAAGGATATTTATGAGCAGCGGTGTTAATCGAAGAGATTTTCTAAAAATGATGAGCGGAGGCATGGCGGCTGTGGCGGTCGGTTCGGCGGCAGGTTATGGTCTGCTTTGGAGCGGCGGAGAGGCTATGGCGGCTACGGTCAGTCTCAGTCTGACGATGGTTGCTGCAGACATGGAGATGAGTGACAAAGTACTGGTTAAGGCCTGGGTATTTCAGAAGGTCGGTGACCAGCCGAGGCTGCCGGGTGTAGCCATATTCACGGTTGAGGGTGATGAGGTTCAGATTACTGTTACCAACAGCCTGTCAGTAAGGCATGCCTTTTATATTCCCGGTGTAGTTAATTCCGGTGATATCGATCCGGGTCAGACCGTTACGGTGACTTTTATAGCACCTGCGGCCGGAACATACATGTACTACGACAATCTTAATGCTCCGGTAAACAGGGTAATGGGACTTTGCGGACCGATGGTTGTTATGCCGCGCATCCCGTTTACGCCTTATAGCAACCCGCCCTCAAATCTGCAAAACCTTTTCAATGATTTCGGGCGCACAGCGCATTTTCCAGGCAGTTCCTGGGATCCGGCCCGTAACTGGTTCTGGTTTCTGAATTGTTTTGATCCGGTCCGGCATGCACAGGCCAATACTAATCCAAACTTAAGCGGCAGTAGTTTTACCAGCGGATACAATGCTCAGTATTTTACTATCAGCGGCAAGTCCGGCTTTTTCTCCTCAGAAGACGATCGAATCAGGTTAAGAGGAAATGTAGGACAGCCCGCACTGGTCAGATGCATGAATGCCGGCCTGATAACTCATTCCTACCACCTGCACGGCAATCATGCTTATGTTCTTGCTGACCATAATTTTAATAATGGTACGGCAGCAGTAAGCAATAACATACGCATGCTGGATGCCTGGGATCTTGCCCCGCTGCAAGGAAAGGATATGCTTGTACCGTTTATTCAGCCACCTGACATTCCTAAATCAAAGTGGCCTCCAACACAGGAGTTGTTCCCGCTGGACTATCCAATGCATTGTCACACAGAGCCATCCCAGACCGCAGCAGGCGGGAATTATCCCCATGGTCTTCTGACTCACTTCCTGATTACCGGCCCGGTGAATTCGTCGG
>JBGSQR010000245.1:0-5410 GCA_041737975.1 Geobacterales bacterium
CTATCAACCGCCTCCACCCTCATGACAAAGCTGCCTGAAAGTCCTTCCTGATTTACTGTTGCTACAGGTCGCGAGGTGATTACGCCCTGAACAGTGACCGGAGTGCGCGAAACGTGATTGAGAATTGAATCTGAAAGTAAAACTGGAGATTTCCAATGGGACAAGGCTGTTAAGCCGCAAACAAGAAAAAAACAGGCGTTACACAGATTAAACAGATGACAATTTGTTACAAAACAGCACAGTACCAGACAGGAGATGGCAGCTAGAACAGCGGAAAACGGCAACAGGAATCCAAATAAGTCTGACAGGATCAGACCAGTTGCCAGTGAAATAAAAGGAATCAGAAGCGGGCGCTCCCTTTCCAAGTTCTCTCCTTCCTGAGCCCGGTATCAATAGATCATAAAAAAGCGGGGAGCGAAAATAATATCCGCTCCCCCTTTACATATTTGTTCAAGTGATGGTTAAACAGTGATTACTAAACATCGTCCTCTTCATCACCAAAATCATCACCAGCTTCATCATCAAACCCGTATTCAGCTATCTCACCATCTTCATCCAGAGCCTCATCTGACAAATTTATCCTGGAACAGGCATCTTCATCAGCGATCTTTTCAAAGCGATTCAATAGTTCCTCATTTGAACAAAAATTGGCACTCTTGAACTTGCATCTATCAAGGTCACAGAGATCAAACAGCTGAATTTCACTGCACAGACGACGGACCGGCTCTGCAACTGTTTCTAAACTTTCCTCAGTATCATCTAACAGTATCTTTGACATATCGGCTTAAGATTCACCTTTCAAGAACTGACCGGCCTTGGCAACATCCTCTTTGCAGCCGATATAAACCGGACAACGCTGATCAAGACCTTCCGGATTTACATCCAGAATTCTTACATCACCATTTGTGGCCGCGCCACCGGCCTGCTCAATCAGGAAAGCCATCGGATTAAGCTCAAACAGTAATCGCAACTTACCGACCGGTGCATCTTCCAGAGCCGGATACATGAAGACGCCTTTACCCTTCATCAGTATCTGGTTGATGTCAGGGACAAAACCACCTGAATAGCGCAGTTTGGAGCCTTTATCTTCAAGATAGCGGATAAAGTTTTCATTTTCAGGAGAATATTTTTTACGAAGTCCGCCTGGAGAATAGATATCACCGGCAGGCTTCATACGGACATTTTCACGGGTCAGGGTATATTCCATCAGCTGGTTCATGGTGAACTCGTAAACCCCTTTTCCGACTGAGTAGACGAGCGATACGCGAGGTCCGTACAGGATATACATGGCCCCGACCATATTGCGGCCTGGCTGTAGCAGTTCACAGCCCTGATAAATACCCACAATAGTTCCTACGGCAAGATTCACATCAACCAGAGATGAGCCGTCCAGCGGATCATAGGCGACTGAGAACATACCCTGCGGATTACTTGTTACCTCAAAGATTTCATCCATTTCCTCGGAAGCGATATTGCAAACAACACCGGAATGAATCAATCTTTTACGCATGATACGGTCAGACAGTACGTCCAGCGCCAGCTGTTCCTCACCATAAAGGTTGGAGGTACCGGCCACACCCAGGTCACCGGTACGGATCGCGTTGATGACATACTTGCTGGCCTCGGCGATCTCACAGATCAGATGCACCATATTGTCACTGATATTCTGACTACGCAGATGCTGACGCAGGTCAACTTGAAATTTGGTTTTACCCGGTTCGCTAGGCATTGATTCCTCCACTACGAGTTATTTTTTATGCTCGGTTACAGCTTTTGAACAATATCCCAAAACAGGTGTATTGGCAAGACAGGCAGTATTAAAAAGTAAATTAATTTTCAGAATGTGATAAACGAAGAAAAATAGGTGATCAATCCATCCAGCAAAAAAACAGTAAACAGGCTGGACATAACAGCCCTGGTGGCAGCCTGTGGGATTTCGGTTGCACTTCGCCCGACACTCAATCCATAACGGCAGCAGATGGTTGATATAAACAGACCGAACAGAGCGCTCTTGGTAAACAGTACCAGTAACTCTTTCAGACCAAGTGAAGAGAGGATGCCCTGTATGAACTGGTCATAAGGAATATGCCAGCCGACTGAAGCAATAATGAAGCTACCCAAAAATGAACAAAGCACAAAATAGATCGTCAAAATAACTATGGAGGTTGTTACTCCAAAAATTCGCGGAAGAATCAGATATCGATCGGCAGGTATGCCCATCATCTCGATACTGTCGATCTCTCCATTAATTTTCATTGTACCCAGTTCGGCCGCAATTGCTGTGCCGCTACGGGAAATAACAACCAGTGCTGTCAGTAGCGGCGCCAGTTCCCGCAACATAACCCAGACCAGGATTTTTCCTGTCAGTGAGCCGTTGTTTCCCACAAGGCTAACCACCTGGGTAACAATTACCGCCCCTAGCATAACCGCAATTGCAACTATGATTGTAACCGCTTCAAGACCGGTGAAATATACCTGCTTGAGAAAAACCGCCTTGACAGCTGCCAGGCCATGACGAAACACAACCAGCAGATTCCTGAAAGCCTGCAGCAAGAGTATTACTACATCGGTCATCAATGTGAATCTTGTTAAGGCAAAGCGCCCTATCGTATTAAACATGGCAGTCATTTAAAGGTTAAAGAGTGTGCCGTCATGAAGAAGCTCTATTCCCGGTATGCCGAGAGATTCAACTTCCTGTCTGATAACATCATAGTATTGCGGCTTGGGATGGGTAATAAAGATACGTCGCGGCAGAATTTCAATTTTGGCCAGTTCGGTTTTCAGCAATGAACAGGTCAGATGCTTTGTCAACAGAGCCAGCTCCACCATTGAATCAGGAAAGGAAACCTCCACGATCAAAGCATCAATACCGGAAACATGCCTCCAGAATTCTTCTGTAGGACCGGTATCACCAGTATAGGCCAGACAAACTCCATCCTTACTGACAATATAACCAACAGCAGGTACGGTATGATCAACCTCAATCGCCTTGACATTGTAACCATTAACAGCCAGTTCCCGCTCCGCCTCAATCCTGTTAAAAATAAGCACCGGATTGGTATCGTTAGGAATCTTTGTAAAGTCAGGCCAGATAATGTTGTTAAACAGATGGTCCTGCAGGGCATTGATAACCGGGTCAATACTGTAGATGGAAACAGGGTGGTTAAGGTTTTTGATGATGATGTTATCTGCCAGCGCCGGAATACCACGAATATGGTCCAGATGGGAATGGGTGATCAGAATATGCTTGATGTTCCACTGCTCGTCTTCACTGAGTACGGAACCAATAGTGCCTGCATCCAGCAACAGCTGATCATCGATCAGAAAGGCCGGTGGCCGGAAGTCAGGAAATTCTGCACCGGCGCTTCCCAAAACCCTAAGCTTCATAGTCTGCTCCTTTGACAACTGGCATTCATTGTGAATGAAGACAAGCAATTATGATGTAGCAACCTATAACTACATTGTCAAGAAATTGGGCTTGTATCCGGCATATTATGGTCATTATATCTGAATGAATTTAAACCATATTTCAGCTACTTCCTCAAAAAACTCCACACAAGTAACATAACTTCATAAATAAATTTATATTTGCTATCAATCATGATAATAAAACTATGCTAATACCGCTTACAGTCAGATCAAAGGAGGAACAAAATGGCATTTAATCGTTTTTTCTCATGTTTTCTGTTTACATTAGCGCTCGGAATTCCCTGCATAGCATCGGCTGAGACCATCAGCCCGCTAAGAACCAAAAAACCTCTGCTATCACCACAGATAAAAGCTCCAGTCAGTCGACCAGTCCTGAAAGACTCAAACAGCAGGCCCTGCAACATGACCTCAACAAACATACCTGCACAGGCTATTAACGGAGAGGTAATAATAAGCGGTACCAATCTTAGTGATCAATGCATGGTTTCATTCAGTACGCCGTATGCGACAGGTTATCCTACCCCAAAAATTTTGCTGACATCGCCAACCTCCTTGAAAGTTTGGGTGCCCAAACTTAATAACGGCGGGATCGGCACTATCAACATGAAAGCCCCCGGCAACCAGTACCCTGAAATACAGCTCCCCTTCATGGTCGTTGAGGGTCAGGGGCCAGCCTGCGAAATTCGCAATGTATCTCCAAATGCTGTAGCGGTTAATGGCGATGTCACAATTGACGGTATGAACCTGGGCAGCCTTTGTACAGTGGCATTTAAAGACAGCACCGGCAAATTGCTTGATGCAACCGTCACATACGCCGGCCCCAGGACCATGAAAGTAAAAGTACCTGCCGCTGCCACTGCCGGTAGTGCCGGTATTTACACAAAAGTCAAAGGTTCCAGCGGCCCCGGCTTTGGACCATGGATATTCAAAATTATTTCCGGCACCGCCTGTGAAACGACCTCGCTGTCAAAGAACAACGCAAAGCCGGGAGACAGCATAACTGTCAATGGAAACAACATAATAGCGAGCTGTGCCGTCATAATAGATGACAGCACACAGAAAAGGTTCACTGTTCCAGTGTCGCAACCTTTAAACGGTTCCTCCACAACAATAAAACTGCCTACAGGACTGGCTGCAGGTCCGGCAGTAGTTGCCATGATCAACCAATCCGGACCACAGTCTGGACCGACCAGCGGCCCACGCGGCTTTCCGCTGCAGATAAATCCTGGAAAATGCGAAATAACATCCGTTACCCCGGCAAACGCACCAGCCAGAGCATTTGTCATCTTGAAAGGCAACATGCTTGATCAGAACTGTGCCGTCTACATCAAAAGTTCTCCCAACGGCCCGATAGTACAGGCATACACAACAGAAGATAAGGACGGCTTTAAAGCCCAGATACCAACAGAACTATTACCCGGCAAGGGAACCATAGAGTCCCGACCTGCCGGTGGACAGAAAACACCTGGACGTGAAGTGCCATTTGAGGTGGTAATAGCCACACCGATCCTTAAAAGCCTGAGCCCAATAGCTGCCCTGCCCGGCATCAACCGCATAACAGTTCAGGGCAGCAATTTTGACTATCTGGCTTCATCAAAGGCGATCATTGAAATTCAAAATGGTGAAAAGGTAGAAGTACCTACAGGCAATAACAATCCAACAAAATTTGATCTGATGGTTATACCGGACATCTACAAAGGTCTGAATGTAACCGGCAAAAATGCCGAGCACCGAAAGAAAATATTGCAACCTAAACTTCTATTCGTAAAAAAGGAACAGATTGAAAGTAATCGTTTGCTTTTGAACATCAGATCACCATACCCGATTCTCGATCAACTAAGCAAAACCACTGTTTATCCAGGTGATACGATTGTTGTTTACGGTGGCAACTGGGAGCTTGCTAAACTCCAGAGTTATACTGTTAACTTCCATCTGCCAGGCAGCACACTTCAGACAAAACCGGTGCCTATGGCACCAGTAG
>JBGSQR010000253.1:0-3273 GCA_041737975.1 Geobacterales bacterium
AAAAGGTGTCGGAGTCTATTTTGTCACCCAGAATCCGGCCGATCTTCCTGATACGGTTCTTGGGCAACTCGGCAACCGGGTACAGCATGCCCTGCGCGCCTTTACCCCCCAGGACCAGAAAGCGGTTCGCGCAGCTGCAGAAACGTTTCGAGCCAATCCGGACTTTGAAGTAGCAACGGTCATAACGGAACTGGGTGTTGGTGAAGCCCTGGTATCGGTCCTTGACGACAAGGGGTCTCCCACAATTGTGGAACAAGCCCTGATCTGCCCGCCAGGCAGTCGTTTTACTCCACTGTCTGCCCAGGAGCGGTCCGAAATCATCAATAGCTCTGCCTTATGCGGTTTTTATGAAAAACAGATTGATCGTGAATCGGCCTACGAAAAACTCAAGGCCAAAACCGAAGCAGCAATTGCTATGTCTCAATCGCAAGCCCCGTCAGGACGCGGCAATCAGTCCAGCCAGGTGGAAGAAATTCTGGGTGCATTTGCAACCAGTGCTGCACGCGCCATCGGCAGTCAGATGGGTAGACAGATTATTCGTGGAGTTCTTGGTTCCATTTTTGGTGGTGGCAGAAGATAATATCAATTGATTTGGTTGCAATTTTCATTTGCTCTAAATATAATGAAATCCATTATCAAAAAAAATGGCACAACGTATGACTAAACAGGGAGAAATAATCATGAAAAAAATTGCACTCACCTTGGCCATATTGGCTGTTTCAGGAGCATCTCAATTACTGGCAGCAGATGCGACCTGGCAAAAGGACATCAAGCCCTTATTTGACAAGCAGTGTGCTGCTTGCCACGGAGCAACCGCACCTGAACATGGTGAATTTGCCAAAGACAAAAAGATGTGGACCGAAAAAGGTATCGGCATGCGCATGGACACCTACAGTCACTTTATTACCTATGTCGGCTGGCCTTACACCGGTGCAATGATGAGAAGACTGGATGACGGCAGCAGCCTGCCTACAAAAAAGGCCGGAAACATGTATGAATATCTGGGGAATAACGAAGCGGAGCGTAAAGCCAATCTGGAACTGATCAAATCATGGATAGGAAACTGGAATACGAAGCGCTTTAAGGATGTGACAAAAGAAGAGTTGGGACTTTTGAAATTGAAATTTTGATTACGTTTGTATTAACTTAAATCCCAAAGACCTCCGAGATTGTATAAACCTCGGAGGTCTTTTAGTTAGAATGTTATTAACCCAATTCTGGTAATAGTAGCTTTTGCCGACACACGCGGTGCATTGGCAAGATTCCAGACAACATACAGCTCCGGAAACAGGGATTCTGCCGACAATCCATCAACCGGGACAATAACATTCATCCCCCGGAATGCCGCGCCGCTGGCTGTATTAAGCACCGCCCCATGGGCAGCCGTGCCGGTAACAATAACCGTCTCAATCTTCTTTTCCTTCAATATTTTTTCCAGATCTGTACCTAAAAACTTGTCCGGCCCCGAAGTAACTACCTGTTCACCGCTCAAAGGCACAAGGTCAGTCGCAATATCAGTTGCCTTGGCTCCAGGAGAAAGGCTGTAGACGATCAAAACACCTTTAGTTCGCGCCTCTGCCAGCAGTTTTTTTACCGCCGGAATTGATTCGATACAGCGAGGACGGTTTTTCAAGTTACACGTCTGGGAATTGAAATCTAACAGCAAAAATGCTGTTGTAGCCGGTTTGATGGTGACCGGCTTCAATTCTGGCGGAGGCGGTATCTTAACGCCGCTCCATTCATCCACAATTGTTCCGGCCTGAGCGGTATGAATTCCGACACAGGCAACAAACAACATTACAGACAACACTCCGGCAAACACGACAGGTCTTGCAACTGTTTTGAAAATATTTTTCATAACCGTACAACCCCCTTTTTTTTGTGGCCTACACTGAAATAATTTTCAACTAATCATAGCATCTCTGATCATATGTGACAAAATATTCATTGATTGCAAACTCCGGCAATATATCCAGAGCATTAAATATGATTGTATTTATCGATAAGCTTTAGTATATGATATCTGGACTGACAAAGCACAATCAGCGGTAAACGATAATACTCAACCATTCGCGAGAATGGGGCGGAAAGCCTAAAGGGTCTCACCGAGACAGCCGGGTCGCCGAAATACCATCCAGGTATAGCGGGCCCGGCTTTTTTTTGTTCAATTTCTATCTTGTTAACAACAGGGGAAAAAATGGAAAAAGACTTTAAAACCTATAAGGAACGGTGTTTTCATGTACTATTTTCGCTTTCTGATTCCATTGACCATATGTTTAGTTACGGCATGCAGCGGAGGGAGTGGCGTTGCTACTGGTGGGAACGCAGGCGGAGTAACAGGAGGCAGCAGCACGGGTGGCGAGACCAATCCGGTCTGTACTGCCGGGAATAGCAGCGGAGCAGTACAAAAACCGGTCTTTGTCCGCAACATCCCCGGCCAGACAAGCTGGTATGCATCGCCAATCGTAGCCAACCTGAACAAAGACTCAACCAGAAAGATTATTGCGACCTATTATTCCATCTACGTCTATGACAGCATGGGAAAACTTCTGGACCGTGCCGATGGTAACGGCAGCCGGATCTATGCCCCCTGCGTTTTCACAGATCTGGAAGGTGACGGGATTGACGAAATAGTCTGCGGCCAGGGACACCAGGTTTATGCCTATGAATGGATCAAAACTACCAGCAAGCTTCGCATCAAGGCCGGATGGCCGGTGGATACGACAACAGCCGGCCAGTCGCCCGAGGTTCGCGGCCTTGCTGCAGCTGACCTGGACGGAAATGGCAGCATTGAAATAGTCGCCACAACCACCCAGACAAAACCGGCCGAAGAAGGCGGGGCACAGGTCTTTGTATTCAACGCCAATGGCACCTCCTACCAGCCGCCAGGCGCCCCCTCACCTGCCTGGCCCCGCTACAATAACCGCATTGGTTTGGGCGGCGACATGGACCGTAACGGCGTTAAACATCAAGGTTATGGCTGTTACGGCCTGAATGTGGGTATTGGAAATATTGATGACGATTCAAATCTGGAAATAATTGTCACCTACGACAATCACGCCATCCAGGCCTTTAAAAATGATGGTAACGCCATAAATGCTTCAAGCTGGTTCACCAACCCCGATTCAACCAAGCTGGGACTGCCCATGACCTGGGGCCAGTTTATCCGCTGGGCCGACCCGCTGGTGGAATCAAACCACTATCACCTGCACGCCGGAGTCTGGCCGCATCCAAGCCAACAGGAGTGGCTACAGTGGACCGCCTCCCCTCCCA
>JBGSQR010000289.1:0-2498 GCA_041737975.1 Geobacterales bacterium
ATATATTTTTCATAGGCGCAAACCTGCCGCTTGTGGACACCCTGGAAACCATGTTCGAGAGTTTCTGCATGGAATCTACAGATCTATTCCACCTATCTTTCGGCCCAGCAGACAATTTTGATAAAGCATTGGAAATGGCACGCCAGATCAAGAAGAACTTCAGCGTCAGACTAATTGGACAGATTGATTTTCTACCAACTGGCCGCGTTCTGGAAAGGGCATATGCAGCCGGAGTTGACCTGTTTACTGTTCGGTTTCAGCATATTGCAGGTGCAAATGCCGAAAATTTTGATCCTACAATTATTTCCCTGATAGCAAAAGACAGCATCCTGCCACGCTGGTCGCTGATTTCTACGATTCAGCTGAATCCAGGTTATGAATTAGAAATACTTAAAAGCATGGACAGACTTCTGGATAACGGCATCATTCCGCTGCCGCTATTGAATGAATCATCGGCACAAATTTCTGTAGAAGCAATACAAGGCATATATCAGCACTTGAAAACTGGATTACAGAAGCACCGTGTATCACTTAAACCGCTGCTGCCATTCATTACCCGGTTAACTCCACTGGTTTCAGCAAAACGAGAAGGGATTGTCAGTGTCTTGATAAACAAATTTCATGACAAACATTTACGAGAGGCTGCCGACCTGAGACGCCACCTGCGTGTAAGCGCAGCCGAAAACTCTCTTGATTCGGCTGGTCTGTAATGACAAACGATCCCATGGACAAGCCTTTAAAAATAGACCGTCGCCCGCTCTGGCAGATCATAGCCAACCAGACGATTCGATATCAGGCCCTAACCGCCCTGCTGATTACAGTTATAATCCTGTTTCAGCTGACACCGCTGGATGGTTTATCAGTCAAAGGTTTTCACGCCCTGATCCTGTTCAGTGCCACTATCATTCTCTGGATTTCAGGCCTTCTGCCTGTTCCTGTGACGGCGTTGCTGGCCATGGCAATGCTGCCGCTGACAGGTATCATGCCTGCCAAACAGACTTACGCGCTCTTTGGCAACGAAGCGGTCTTTTTCATCCTCGGCGCCTTCATCCTGGCGGCAGCAATCACCGGTACCGGGCTTTCCGCCCGTCTGGCGCGCGCCATGCTGGTGCGGTTCGGCAGAACACCGCAACGCCTGGCATTGACCATTTTTCTCCTGGCAACGGTATTGTCATTCATTATGAACGAACATGCCGTGGCAGCCATGCTGTTTCCGGTTGTTTCGGAAATAGTAACCAGCCTGGGCCTGAAAGCAGGCAAAAGCAGCTACGCAAAACTGCTGTTCATGTCCATCGCCTGGGGATGTGTCATCGGCGGTATCGCCACCTTTCTGGGTGGTGCGCGGGCCCCCCTGGCTGTGGGAATTTTACGGGAAAGCCAGGGTATGGACATCAGCTTCATGCAGTGGACCCTGGCCTCAACGATGATTGTCATTCCGCTGCTGCTGATCGGCTACATCTTACTTCTTCTGTTTTTCAAACCGGACCTGACAAACGTTGAACCGGGAATTGCCTTTCTCAACCGTAAGCGCCTTGAAACCGGCAAAATCAGTTATGACGAAATTTTTACGGCTGCCATCATGGTGGCAACCATATCCGGCTGGATGTTTTTCGGGCACAAAATCGGACTGGCAACCATTGCCATCCTGGGAACCGCATTAATGTTTGTCTTCCGGGTTGTGACCTGGGAGAGGATCGAAGATTATGTCAACTGGGGAATTATACTGATGTACGGCGGATCCATCGCCCTGGCCAGTGCCCTGGAAAAGACCGGTGCAGCCCTCTGGCTGGTCAATAAGGGGCTGAATGCCTTTGAACCGTCACCCATGGTAATCATCGCCATCATATCACTGATATCGATTATCCTGACTGAATGCATCAGCCACGCAGCGGTCGTCGCCATACTGATGCCCATCGGCCTGACCGTTGCAGTCAAGGTGGGAGTTGATCCACGAGTAATGACACTGGCCATCGCCCTGCCGGCCGGCCTGGCCTACTGCCTGCCCATGGGTACACCGGCCACGGCAATTGTTTACGGATCAGGCTACTTAAAAACCCGCGACATTGTAGTGCCGGGGGCGGTTATGGTCGGTATCTCCTGGGTACTGTTCCTGATCTCGGCCTACCTGATCTGGCCGCTGATCGGGTTTTAGAATTTCACATAAAGGAAAATAATATGACTATCAACATTCCAAACATACCAACTGAAACCACACCGGCTGAAATAATCCGCATCGGCCTGGAGGCCGCCAATGGTCCTGTTTCCCTGGCATGCTCTTTCTCCCCGGAGGATGTAGTCATCATAGACATTGCCCACCGGACGGGATTGAAACTGGGCGTATTTGCCATTGATACCGGCCGTCTGAACGAGGAGACCTACGAGGTTGCCGATGCATTACGGGAACGCTACGGAATCAAGATCGACTGGTACTTCCCTAAACACGAAGCGGTGGAAAACCTGGAACGGGAAAAAGGGCTCTTCTCCTTCCGCGAATCCCT
>JBGSQR010000340.1:0-4403 GCA_041737975.1 Geobacterales bacterium
GGTGGCATCTACCTCCACAGACGGCAGATGTTCTTTCAAATCCAGATGCAGAATCGCTTTTTTTGAAATTGAAACTTTGAGCATGTGCAGCATGTCCTGCAAAAGTGTGTTCAGGTCCAACACCTCAATCAAGAATCTCCCTTTGCCTGAATAGGCCAGCATCTGCTTGGCCAGATCAGCGGCACGGAAAGCGGCCTTTTCGATCTGGGTCAGGTTTTCAAATACGGGAGAACTGTTTCCGACTCTCATCAAAGCCAGATCAGCATTACCGATGATGGCCATCAGAATATTGTTGAAGTCGTGGGCGATGCCGCCGGCCAGCACACCCAGACTTTCCAGCTTCTGGGCATGAAGCAGCTGTTTCTCCAGCCTGAGTTGCTCGGTTTCTGCCTGTTTCAGTTCGGTGACATCCGTAGCAGCCCCATATAGTATCAACTCTCCTGCCAACGCCCCTGATTCACAGCGGCATTTTTCCGATATCCACCGAACAGAGCGATCCTTTGTGACCAACCTGAACTCAACCTGCCTGACATCTCCCGCAGTCAGACTATGCAGATACGAGGCAACATTTTGTCTGTCATCAGGGTGAACAAGCGAAAGCCAACACCCCATCTCAAAAATTTCCTCCTGGGTGTAACCTGTAATTTTATCTATCGCACCGCTCATCCACTTAACCCTAAATGGCTCATTAATGGCCCTTGAACACTTGTGCACATAATCTGACATCAGTCCTGCAAAACAACGGTAACTTTCTTCACTGGCCTTCAGCAACTCTTCTGCCTGTTTGCGCTCGGTAATATTTCTGGCCACACCCATCACTGCTAGCTGACCTTTGAAATCAATCAGCCTGACATTTATCTCCACAGAAAACTGTGATCCGTCTTTTCGACGGTGAATGGTTTCAAAGGTAATCGGCGTTATTTCCGACAGAGTTTTAAAGTGTTCGGCAATCATTTCCGGCGTGGTAAAAATGGCATCAAGATCCAGCAGATTCATTCCGACCAACTCGTGATTGGTGTAACCCAGTTCCTGCGACGCATTATGATTTACTGCAATAAGATTTCCTGTCAAATCCGCTATATAAACCGGATCAGCCATGTTCTCGAAAAGCCCCTTAAATTGTTTCTCGCTGGCCACTGCCGCCTGTTCTGATTTAATTCGCTCACGAACCACATTTCTCAGTGAATTATTCCAGACCACAACCAAAAGCAATAACGCTCCCAGCAGAGAAGCAGCCGCCCCAATTACAAACATTCTCGTCGGACGCCACTTGCTCTCCTCAATATGAATCCAGCGATTGATTGCAAGACTTCGCTCTTCTTCGCTTATGGCTGCCAAACCCTTATTTAAAATTCCCTGCAATTCCGGCCAGTCTTTACGAATACCAATTCCCCAGCGGTAATCAAAATCTGTTTTTCCAACCAGGGTCAGATTAGTAATACCAGCTTCCTGTGAATAAAACGTTGCATTGGCCATATTTTCCACATAGGCATCCACCATTCCCAGTGAAGCCTTGGCCAGGCCTGCAGAAACATCGGAAACCACATCCAGGATTATTTCCGGATACTTATCCTTCAGTACGTCATGGGCCGTATAATTTGAGACAACGGCAACTTTTTTCCCTTTCAGATCCTTGAGAGTCAGACCGCTATTTGACCCGCTCCTTGCAAAGATTCCACCCGGAACTGTCACAAGGGTATCGGTAAATAATGCAAACTTTTCCCGATTGGGAGTTTTCACCATCGCCCCCAACAGGTCTACTTCATTATTTTTGAATTTGACCATTGCCTCATCCCAGTTTTTCAAGTGGGCAATGGTAATTGTTATGCCAAGTTTTTTCTCTAATAGCCTGATGATATCAGCCGCTGCACCTTGGTAAATGCCATTTTTGTCAAAGAACTCAATCGGTTTAAAATCGGGATCTGGCGCAAGCGTAATGACCGGATGATCTTTAAGCCACAGCTGTTCTGCCTCTGTAAGCAAAACCTTACCGGTAACCATATCGGCAGCAATTGCTGAAAATGCAAGCAGCAGTACCAGCAGCAAGACATTTGCAGCATGCAATATTCGCATGAGACCGGATTGAGCCATATCTGCTCCCTTAATATAATTTTGCATTTTAATTATATCCCGGCATCCTGCAATATCAAGCGTTGCCCATTTATTTCAACATTATACTTAGCCTTAAACTCAACTTCTTATTTCAGAGCAGGGGCAACTTTACTGTCCTCTCAAACTCGTTTAACCAGACGCCCTTTTTATGATTGTAGGTCCTGATTACAGCCTTGTCAGAATAAAGAAACAGCGAGTTGGTCCAGATTGTCTCACGATTCATATCTGTGTTGTGGATATTGGTGATCTGTTTTTGATAGAGATTTACAGCTGACGAAAAACTTTCTTCTTTCGGGGACGTATGGGTGTGGCCTGAAACCCACAGAAAAACCTGAGGATGACTTAACAGTAGGGTATGAATCTTTTCGGCAGGTTGCAGGATATAATTTGCGGTATTAACCTTGGAATTATAATCACGCAGTGTTCCTTGCAGAGGTGCGTGGCAAAAAACAATGGTCGGCTGCTTTTGATTAGCAGACAGTTCAGACTGCAACCAATCCAGCTGTTTTGGAGATATTGCGGCAAGATAATCAGGAGAATCAAGAGAGAGAAAGATCAACCGGTATTTTCCCAACATCTTGCTGTAATAAATATTCTTAAGCCCGAAAGTGTCTTTGAACCTGTCCAGCTTGACCTGTCTGGTTTCAGTTACTGCTCTTTCGCGCTTCCCTTTCGTATTCAGGTTGTCGGCATAGATGAAATCATGATTTCCGACAACCGAAAACAGCGGTTTTTCAAGCCGGCTAAAAAAGTTTTTTGCCACATCATACTCTTCTACAATTCCGCGATCCTCACATATGTCCCCGACAGCAACCACCACTTCAACATCTTTCCAGGTGTTAATGGTCTTGATTACGAGATTTTTACCCTCCGGATTCTTGCCCGGCAGGTGCGGATCGCCCAGAACAACCAGATGATGAGAGTTTATTTCAGCCGCAGAAACCGAATAAAAATAGCCAGCAATTGAAAGGATGGATATTCCTGAAACAATAAATACTGTTTTAATCAAACCCACCATATTCATCCTCAAGAGCTATTATCTTCTCTCATTTTGTAGTAGTCACAAATGCCTTTGCTTCCGAGAATTCAGCCAGCGATGGTTTTGCTGCAGGACTGCTCCCCTTTGCCGAAAGCTTCACTCCACGCGTACTCATAACAACATCCTGAGGCTGACTTTTTATTTCCAGCACACCTCCCAACGGTGATGATTCTATTTCACCTAAAGACGCAGTAGAAGCATATACAGTCACTTCCTCGATTCCATAAGGCGAAGTGACCTCAAGATCAAAACGGTCACCATGGCCAGGTATTTCATAAACTACTCCGCCATTAAAATAGTTCCCGGTACGATAAGGGTTAGGAAGCAGTTGCAACAGCTTTCCCTGTGCATCCTTATAGACCACCCTTCCGTAAAATGGTTTGTTACCTTTGAGATAAACCTTGATTTGCTGACCCTTGCCGTATTCTTTCCTGTCGGTCAAGACCTGTATATTAAGCGGTGCGGCAGGATCATCAATCAAAGTTTTTTCGGAAGCCCTGGCCATAGCCTTCGGATCCGGCAACACCTCAACCTTCAACCTGATTTTAAAACAATCTCCGCTGGACTGATCCTTGTACCAGCCTTTTTCCTGTTCCTGAAGGACCCTGACTTTGGCATTTGCATAGGCACTGATCAGGTCACTTTCCAGAGCCGCATCCTTGACATGGGTTTCACTCCTGATATGCATTGACGCATACTCGGCAGCACGCCTGGTCGCTTCCTTGTAGGCAAGCAATTCAGACTCCTTGCGCGACTTGTCATCTCCCATACAGACAACGCCTTCTGCCTCGGTAATAACCGATTGTGAGGCATATAAGCTTGATATCAGACCCAGCAGTATCAGGCTTGCAAATACGATGATCTTCATATATTCCCCCCACTGTTGCGTTTCAATTGATTACTATTTCATCTGATTCCGATCTGAAAATCCATTCCCTGCAGCGTCTTCTGAGGGATCTGTTCGTAACCCCACTTCTTATAAGTCAGCTTCGGCAGTTCCTCTTCTATGAACGTAGCCAGATTATTGATCGTGATTTTATCTGCCCGATCTGCAGCCCCGCCCTTTATTCCTTCCAATATGGCCCAAGTGAAAGCGCCATGATCATTGTATCCCTCCAGCGCCATCTGGCTTTTACTGCTGGCAACAATCGTGGCTCTTCCTACGGCACGGGAAAGCTTTGTAATTGCAACCTTTTCGGTTGTACCACGACTGGCAATTGCCTCGGCAAAAGAGCCGCTATTGCAGGTATCG
>JBGSQR010000361.1:0-5867 GCA_041737975.1 Geobacterales bacterium
GCACTAGGGGGCGTTGTGTCAGCATTTACGTTCATACCGTTTGATGTTATAGCGGTAGTAGCCAACAAAAGAGCCAAAACAATTGACTTTTTTTTCATCCAAGTCATGCGAAACTCCTTATTGTTTCCTGGGAAGGGTGAGTTTAATGTTTTCTTTACGTACCCTGCCATTGTCATCTTTAAACTGCTCCAATATATCAACACCATTGTTACTTATTGATATAACTTTTCCGTCATTCTTCCCTATGGCCATTCCTCTTTTCAATATGTAGCCCTTGCCATTCGGATCAATAACTTGTGCAAAATTCTCTTTGCCACCCATAACAATACCAATCAACTTAAATTGACTGATATCAAAGCTGTGAATTGGTAATGCGGCTCGGGCATTTCTCTCCAAGCTTTCCCTAGTAGGTGCTGATTCTAATTTAACTGCAACAAAAGGCTTAAATGGGTCTTTTTTTGTACTAAAATCAAATTGATTTACAGGGGCTGGTGTAACTTTCAGAGCTGTACTGACCGGTTTTAAAACAGGTTTAGCCTGAGTTTCAGTGGTTGGAGCTGCAGGTGTAGGGGCAGCTACTGGTTCAGGTTTTTTATCACAACCCAAGACCAATAAAGCAGCAGTCAAAACAAAAAATGACTGGGCAACAATACAACTATTTTTTAGCAGGTTTCTTGTCATCCTTAATCTCTTTCTTATCCAGAAAACGGAATGTTGTAGCTAGACAGTTTACCTTCGACATAGTTCTATTGTTAACAGTTTTGAGATCAGTGAATGCAACATTACCAATGTTGACGATCCTAGGCAAATTGGCCACAGCTGCAAAAAAGTTTGCAACACTGTAATATGAGCCTGAGATGACTATATCAACCGGAACTTCTGCATAAAAGTCCTTGACGACCTCACCTTTCGGCCTAAAAATGAGAAAATCAAGACCTGCACCCTTACCTAGTGTTGTAATACTTGTTAACAACGAAGGAATTTCCTTTGAGTTCGGAAGTTCTGTCAAAGCAAGATCCAGTTCGCGATTTAACTGATCATATTCCGCCTGAAGACGTGGCAAATTAGTAACTATCCTGTTTTTATCATCTATCTCAGTCTGAAGTTTATTTAACTCAATGACTAGCGTCTGGTGTTCTTGATACTTGGGATACCACAGAAACCAGACAAGGGCTGCAGCTTCAATTAACATGATAATAACAAAAATAGCTATTTTCTGTTTAGTTGGTAGCTTAAGAATTTTTTCAATTTGTGGATCCATAGTAATTCCATCCTGATCAGCAATATGCTATTTATGAGCTCTGCAGTAAAATTACGGGCGTTTAGGAGCCGTAACTTGACCTTTTAAAGGTTCTAACTTACAGGTAAGAGCAAACTTCTTCAATTTAGCTCCAGCAGTAACATTCTGTTCAGATACGACAAGCTCTACGGACATAAAATCAGCTGATGACTCTAAACTACGCATGAAGTTAGCTATTAAATCTTCATTAACAGCCAAACCAGAAATTTTTACCTCGGTCGCTGATTCTGTATAAGCAGTGAGCCACAATTGTTCCGGTGTAATATCGCTTAAAGTAGTGAGCCTCTGTGCTGGTCCTGCTTTATTAGCACGCAGGAGAGATAATACATCTAGCTTCTTTTTGACTTGATCTTTCAGTGTTTTAAGCTCTTCCAGCTTTCCAATTTTCTTTTTTAATTCATTGATTTTGGTATTTGCAGTTGTAATGTCTTCCTTTGTGTTTGAAACCTGCATTCCTTTAATAAAATACATTGAAAGAGTAACTGCCAATACAACTAAAATACCGAATCCAAATATTGACAACTGCTGTACAGCTGTTTCTTTCTTTTTTGCAGCCCTAACTGGTAAGAGATTTATTTTGATCATTTGTCCCCTACCCTCCTTATGGCAAGACCAACAGTAACCGCCATAAATGGTCCAATTTCCTGAAGGTATTCAGGGTCAAAGTCTTTCTCACTATATTTAAGTTTACCAAACGGATTAATCATTTCAACCGGCAGACCAAGTTTTTCACTAATTGCTTTTAACAAGTTGTAAATCTTTGAACACCCACCACTCAAGTACACACCGGTTACACGATCATCATTAGCTGTTGAGTTATAAAAATCAAGAGAACGCCTGATTTCCTGTGTAATATTTTCGTTAACCTTGCCAATGACTGAAATCAGTTCAGTGTCCAAAGTTTCATGCACAAGCATTTTCATGGATTCCGCATCAGTACTGCCTACGCCCATCTGCTTCTGGATTTCTTCTGTATAAAGGTTGCCGCCCATCTGCACGTCTCGGGTAAATAGTGTAATACCATTTTTTACCACGTTAATATTCATAACACTTGCTCCAATATTCACCAGAGCAATAATTTCTTCAGGTTTAATGTCATGATTGATTTCAAATGTATTCTGAACAGCAAATGAGTCTACATCAACAACTGAGAGTTGAAGCCCGGCTTCGTTAAAAACAACTACATAGTCATTTATAATATCTTTTTTACTGGCTACGAGAAGAACGTTCATCTTGGAGGGGTCAACAATATCAGGAGAAAGAATTTGGAAATCAATATTCACGTCATTAATATCAAAGGGAATATACTGTTCAGCCTCCCAAGTAATCTGTTCTTCCAACTCCTCAGGTGACATGGCAGGTAATATAATCTTACGAATAATAACAGAGTTACCTGAAATGGAGCAGGCAACATCTTTAACTTTAATTCCTAAGCTTGTAATCAGTTTTTTGACAGCCTCAACAATTAAAAAACTGTCCATAAGTGTGTTATCGACAATTGCTTCTGACGGAAGCGGTACGATTCCGGCGTTCAAAAGCGTATACACACCTTTTTGCTCTTTAAGCTGTAAAAGCTTTATTGAGCTTGAGCCAATATCTATTCCGATAACTTCTTTTTTCTTGTTCAAAAAAAACATATCACGTCCCTGTCAGGAGTCAGGCTTGAAAAACCTTTTCCTTGTCCTCTAGATTGTAACCCAGAGCTAGGATAATCTTGCGCATGGTTTCCATGCGGCATTTCTCACCACGCTCGACCCTGTCTATAGTGAGTGTTGAAACTCCAGCTTTGCGAGCCAGCTCAGACTTGCTCATTAAACGCGATTCTCTAATTGTTTTGACCTTGTTCAGCTTATTCATCCGTTAGTCCCATAATAATTATCAGGTGGCTATGTTTTCTAATTTTTTTACAATCGCTTATACTAAATATCATATTAATTTTCAGCTTAAAATATCATTTACAGTAAATATTATCATTGTCAAGTTATTTTGTTTAATTATATATAAAATACATACATTTTAATAAATACTTTTACTCATTTATTAACTAAACAATTATCTATAATTGACATTTTGAACACTATATTTAATAGTAAATATTTGGTTTTATTATAATTTCAGTCGTTAACAAACAACTGCGCACTGTACCCCAGGCCATGAACAACGCTTGTAAAATTATTTTGCATTATTATTTTATTTTGGTCAAAACGATCTGTAAAAATTTTATTAATTATCGGAATACGGGACGTGCCACCTGTTAAAAAAACAGAATCTATTTTATCAATTGTTACACCAGCAGAGGTTATTACATCGTCTAAACAGTTTGAAATCTGATTCAAATTATCCATATTTATCGACTCAAATTCTGCCTTTGATATATATTCATCAATATTCAAGTCACGCTCTGTAAACTTCACTTTTGTTTTTTCTGAAACTGAAAGCTCACATTTTGCTTTTTCTATTGCCTGGAATAGAAAAAAACCATAATTATCTTCAATTATGTTTTCCAGGTTATTAATGGCTTTAACATCATTAGTTGTATTTCTTATCATACGAATAAGATCACGGGTTTTTCGCATTCTGAGCAATGGAATCCGATGCCACTGAGATAATGTAAAAATCAAGCTTTTCGGCATGTTAACCCAATCGTCTTTCCCTATTACTCTATATTTTGAATACCTACCAAAATACTTTGCAATTTTTTCCCACATAATCTGTGAATCGAATTTATCTCCAGCAATATAAATTCCACCCAGCGATAGCACATCGGTCAGGCGATTACTTCTCTCAAAATTACCTCCCTTCAAACGCATCACCGAAAAGTCCGACGTTCCTCCACCGAAATCTCCTATTAAAACAACTTTTTCTTCTCTATTAGTTAGAGTTTCTTCAAAAGCCAAAGCGGCTGCAACTGGCTCAAATTGAAACCAAATATTTTCAAAACCGGCTTTTCTGGCAGCACTTTCCAATCTTTTTTCAGCCAGGGCATCCTTCTCCGGATCTTCTGAAAACACTACCGGACGCCCCAATACAACACTATCGACCTTGAATCCTACGTAGGCCTCTCCAACTGACTTAATTCTACCAAGTATTATTGCGACCAGATCTTCAATAGTGTAACGCCGGCCAAATATCTCTGTACTAACAAAACTCTTATTTGGCAAAAAAGTCTTTATAGACTGCATAAACCTGCCAGAAGCACCATCTTCTACATATTGCAGTATTGCTTCAGTACCGCAAAAAGCTTCATTCAAATCATTAAAGTATAAAACTGAACGTAATATTTTGCTGACGTCACCAGAACCACCAATATCCAGTGGTATTATTTCAACCTGACCGTTTTTAAACACGGAAAGAGATGAATTTGTAGTGCCAAAATCAATTCCAAAAACAATTCGCATCTCTATTTTCCTAATAGTTTTAAGAGTTAGCAGACAATAACTTAGTTATTTTCACTAAATGACCTGATATAATTACAATTATTACACTTCAATTTTATTAAACATGATGACAGACAGTTTAAATAAGTCAAAATCATTCTGCTAAGATAGGTAACTAAAACTACATAACTCTATCTATCCAAAACTGCTTAAATCTCAATCAATCTATTGGAATTATAGCAAAAAGATTGGTTGTCCTGGTGCTTTTAATGAGGCATAATATAATCACTTTGGCAATATCTAAAATCAGCAAAGGAAGTCTGCTATGACCGGTATTGTTAAGCCATTTAATTCATCAATCTCCTCAAAAATAATCATTCTTTTAGTAGTTTGCCTCTCAAGTGTTATCACGCTGACTGCAACTGTTTCGTATTTGCTTCAACGCCAGGAACTATATAGCGAGCGGGATAGCCACTCCATAAACGCCGTTGAAAGACTTGCTTACACAATGTCGGCACCGCTCTGGAATTTTGACCTTGAGCAACTTGGTCATCTGGCCTCTGCAGAAATGAAGGGTGAGGGGTCTGTTTGTGTATTGATTCGGACTCCAGACGGCAGATTACTAATGGAAAAAACTAGCAATACTAAAGATATTAACCGATGGGCTGACATTAACGACTCAATTGCTCGCGGCAAACATCCTGCAGGGATCCATATAGTAAGTAACGAAATCCGGCGAGGCGATCAGATTCTGGGAACAGTCCAGATAGTATATGAAGACAGGCAGATTGATAAAGCACTCTCATACCTATTGTTTGAACAATTTATTAAAGCCATTATATTGCTGATTATAAGCAGTGTAGTTCTATACCTGGGGCTTTCAAAAACTTTTCTCAAAAGACTTAATACAGTCTACATTGCAGCCAGGGAATTCGGTCGCGGCAACCTTTCCGGGCGACTTAAAACAGATTTAAATGACGAAATTGGTGTTTTATCCGAGACATTTAACCAGATGGCTGACAAAATCAGCGATAAAATCAGTCAACTGGAAACTGCTTTTGATGAAGTAAAACAGCTTAAAGGGGTTCTGGATGACATCATTAACTCTTTGCCGTCAATTATTGTTGTTCTGAACAGCAAAAATGAAGTTGTACTCTGGAATAATCAAGCTGAGTTTTTTGCCGGTATCT
>JBGSQR010000382.1:0-3022 GCA_041737975.1 Geobacterales bacterium
TTGTTGGGGTACTGGCTTTTGAGGTGCTCAGGAAAGCAGGAATTATTTGAATGTAATGTTGAATTTTGGATTTTAGATTCTAAATTAATTCAAAATCCAAAATCCAAAATTCAAAATTGATTAAAACAGGGTGAAAAATGAGCAGAATTGAAAAAGCATTGGAAAAAGCAGCTCAGCTAAGAAATGCTGGAACAGCTGAAGACAGAAAAGAACAAATAACTGCATCACTCAGGAAAGTGCAGCCTACTGCGGAACAGGCTTCGTCATATCAGCCTGCTGAAGTTGTTAATATCAACCCCAATAATCTCTATCTGACAACCCTCAATGACCCTGATTCTCTGGCATCGGAAGAGTATCGCAAGTTAAAATCAATTCTGGTCAAAATGACCAAAGGTGAAAAGTTTAATAATGTTCTTATGGTAACCAGTGCAATTGCCGCCGAGGGTAAAAGTATCACCTCACTGAACCTGGCAATCTCACTTGCCCGCGAGTTTGACCATACGGTTTTGCTGATTGATGCCGACCTGCGCAGGCCTTCAATTCATAAATATCTGGATGTTGATCCCGGCTTTGGTCTGGCCGATTTCCTGGCTGATGGAGTAGATATCGGGAAAACCATCATCAATACCGGTATCGGTAAGCTGTCCGTAATCCCGGCTGGAAAAGTATTACAAAACCCGCTGGAGTTTTTTACCTCACAAAAGATGCAGGACATGATTAGCGAGATCAAGTATCGCTATCCCGACCGCTATATCATTATTGATACTCCACCACTTCTTCCATTTGCGGAAACCCGCTCATTAAGCCATTTGGTCGATGGGGTGCTATTTGTCATCAAAGAAGGATTGGCATCCCAGGATAGCATCAAGGAGGCGCTGGAGGCCTTGAAAGATTGCAACCTGCTTGGTGTAGTCTTTAATGATGCATCAATCAGCAGCCATGACGGCCGATATAAGGATTACAACTATTCAAGAACCGCCTATGAGGTCCCTCTATCCAAAAGCGGGAGTAGCCAGTAACCATGTACCTTGAATATTATAATTTCAAACGCAAGCCATTTGACCTGGTCCCTAATCCTGAATTTATTTATTTCAGCAAGACACACAAGCGTGCCATTACCTATCTTAATTACGGTATTACCGAGCGGGCCGGTTTCATTCTTTTAACCGGGGAGGTCGGTTCAGGCAAGACAACGATTATTCGTGACCTGATTGAACGACATGCTGACAATATACTGCTGGGTAAAGTCTTTAATACCAATGTAAATGCCGAACAGTTGATTGCAATGATCAACGATGACTTTGAGATTCCGCTTAGAGGAAAAGACAAGATATCGCTTCTGAAGGATTTGAACCACTTTCTGGTTGAACAGTATGCCAAAGGCAGCCGTCCGGTCCTGATCATTGATGAGGCACAGAACCTCACCTCAGAAACACTGGAAGAAGTCCGCATGCTTTCCAATCTGGAAACTTCCGATTCAAAATTGCTCCAGATTATTCTGGTCGGCCAGCCGGAATTGCGTGATCTGCTGGCAAAACCGGAGCTTCGTCAGCTGAGACAGCGCATCAGTATACAGTGCCATCTGTTGCCTCTGACGCGGCAGGAAATGGAGGAGTATTTATTTCATCGTCTGGAGGTTGCAGGAAACCGTGATGCTCTACTTTTTTCCAAAAGAGCACTTGATGCCATCTACTCATATAGTGGCGGAATTCCGCGTCTGATCAATATCCTTGGTGAGTTTCTGCTGCTCTCAGCCTATGCTGAAGATGTCCGTTATATTGAGGAGGAGTTAATTATCGATATAGCCGGTGATCTGGACCTGAGCAGACCTGCCAACATAATTGTTCCGGGACACAGGACTGTTAAACCTAAAACAGAAGCAGAGAAAGGCAGCCCAGATGGACAGCAGGATCTTCAGATTGTCGAGAATATAGGAAACCAGCTGTCAGAATTGAGCAACAAGATTGAGTCCGTTGAAAAGTATATACATACCACTACCCAGTCAACACTGGAAGCCCTTAATAGCCGGTTGGAAAAGCAGAGTCAGGAAAATAGTTCCCGTATAGACAAGATCGAATCAGAACTCTCCGGACTCGGCAAAAAGAGTGAGCCTATTGTGCCGGCTGTTCAGGAAAATGTTGTGCAGCCGGATGTCGAAAAAACAACTAAGCCAGGCCTGCTGCGTCGGATTTTCGGATGACTAACATAAATAACATAAGGTCTAAAATGAAAACTGTTCCTGAATTCAAGCAGACTGTTTTGATTAGCAGCACCATAGTTTTTGTTACAGCCATAACTGTTCTGACAAATACTGCTGAGTCAGCTGCTGCAGACTTCTCATTCAAGCCTTCCATCACAGTTAGCGAAGAGTATACGGACAATGTATTTCTTAATTCACTGGCTCAAAAGAGCGATTATATAACCAGGATCAGACCCGGTTTTACATCAAAATACAATGCGCCCTTCTGGGAATGGGATATCAGTTATGCCTATGACTACCGCTACTATGCCAAGCAAACCATAAAAAATGACAATACCCAGGAAGTTGCCGCCAAAGGTTTGATTAAACTGATTGATGAACGGCTGTTTCTGGAGCTGAGTGATACCTATAAGCGCGTTTCGCTGGACTCTGTCAGGGATACCACAACAGAAAGTCTTTCGTTTCAGCAGACCGATTCCAATACGGCGGTTGTCTCCCCTTACGTTATCCTGCGTCCTACTGCCGCCACCATGCTTAAAACCGGCTATCGATATATAAACACACTCTATAAAGATCCTGCAGCCGTTGACAATGTCAGTCATGTCGGCTTTATGGAATCCTACTATGAAGTAGCTCCCAAGTTAACACTTAACCTGGAGTACCGCTTTACAAGACAGGAAAGTGATCTTCAACAGTTCAACCGTCATGACGCCTATCTGGGCAGCCGTTACGAATATGCCGATAAATCTTTTATTTTTGGAATGGGCGGAGTCAGCAAGGTTTATTATAACAATGGTATCAATAATTTAAATCCGATCTGGA
>JBGSQR010000437.1:0-12661 GCA_041737975.1 Geobacterales bacterium
GCGAATAGCACCATAGTTGACGGAAAGGTTTTCGACGGTCAGCATCAGTGCGCAGCTCCTTTTCCCAGATAGGCTTCTATTACGGCCGGGTTGGCACGGACCTCTTCCGGTAGGCCATCAGCAATTTTGCTGCCATAGTCAAGCACAGCAATCCTGTCAGACAATCCCATAACAAATTTCATATCATGCTCAACCAGAAAAACAGTCACACCATCGGCACGGATGTTCCTGACCATGGAAAGCAGGGTCTGTTTCTCCTGTGGATTCATGCCGGCAGCAGGTTCATCCAATAGCAGCAGTGCAGGTTCAATGGCCAGTGCACGGGCTATTTCCAATCGGCGCTGTTCACCATAAGGGAGGTTGCAGGCAAGCTCATCAGCTTTGTGAGCCAACTCAACTTTAGCCAGACATTGCATGGCCAGGTCCAGAAGGCGACTTTCTTCCTTGCGTACCGCTGGCAGAAACTTTAGCAGAGCACCAGTCAGATTCCAGTGTCCACGGGTATGAGCGCCGATCAGGACATTATCCAACACGGTTTGTTCGCCAAACAGACGGATATTCTGAAATGTCCGGCCAATACCACCACCGGCAATGATATGTGGTGACAGACCGGCAATGCTTTTGCCCTTGAAGCTGATACCACCCTCAGTAGGGGGATAGATTCCTGTAATCAGGTTAAAGATAGTACTTTTCCCGGCGCCATTGGGGCCGATCAGTGCCAGAATTTCGCCTTCCTGAACTTCCAGGTTGACGCTGTTGACGGCGACCAGTCCGCCGAAACGTATGGTTGTATTTTCCAGTTTAAGAAGTGACATCAGTGCCCCTCCTGATTGCGGGTGGCACCGCGTTTTTTTATGCCCAGCTTTTTCTTTATGAACGCACTAAAATCAATGCCTCCCATCATTCCATTAGGTCGGAAAACCATCAGGAAGACCAGTAGAGCGCCGTAGACCAGCATGCGGTATTGTGACATGAATCGCAGAAATTCCGGTGCCGCAGAAAGCAACGATGCTCCAAAGACTGCGCCAGGGATGCTACCCAGACCACCTAAAACGATCATGCTCAACATGTCAATTGACTTCAGAAAACCAAAATCGGAAGGGTTTATATAGCCGAGAAAGTGTCCATAAAGACAGCCACCAATACCAGCCATAAAGGCACTGACGGCAAAAGACTGCACCTTATAGCGAGCTATATTGATACCCATGGACTCGGCAGCAATTTCATCATCTCGAATAGCTTTCAGTGCACGGCCAAAGCGAGATTTTTCAATAAAAGCTGACATTATAATTACCAAGATTACAACAATCAAAACGATTAATGGCATTGAAATGGCTGTATCAGGAGTAGGCACCGTCAGACCAAGTGCCTTGTTGGTGACTTCCAGGTTCAGGAAAACAACCTTGACGATCTCGGCAAAACCCAACGTGCAGATAGCCAGGTAATCGCCGGTCAGACGCAAAATCGGCCAGCCGATGACTGCTGCAACTGCAGCGGTAATCAAGCCGCTCAACATAATCGTCAGATAGAATGGCATCCCGGTTTTAATAGTCAGTAAAGCGCCTGTAAAAGCACCAACACTCATGAAAGCGGCATGCCCCAGGGACAGCTGCCCGGTCAAGCCGGTAATGATGTTGAGTCCAAGTGCCAGAATGATGCCGATGCCGATATTAACCAGAATCTGCATGGTATACGGATCTATAGAATTGACCAGGGAATGAAGCATTGTTACACCTTTTTCTGAATCTTCTTGCCCAGCAGTCCTGTGGGACGAACAAGAAGAACAAGTACGAGAATAGCGAAGGCAATAGCATCGCGGTAGGAGGAATAACCGATGGCAACCCCAAAAACTTCTGCTACTCCCAGCAGAAGTCCGCCCAGCATGGCGCCGGGGATAGAACCGATACCGCCCAGTACGGCAGCGGCGAAAGCTTTGAGACCGGCCATCAGTCCCATATTAAAGGAGACTGAGTTAAACAGAACCCCAACCAGAACACCTCCGGCAGCAGCCAAGGCTGAACCGAGGGCGAATGTGAATGAAATTACGTAATTGACATTAATGCCCATTAGTGCGGCGGTATTGTAATCTTCCGAGGTGGCACGCATGGCTTTACCGATTTTGGTCCATTGAACGATATACTCAAGAGCAATCATCAGAACCGCTGAAACACCGATGATTAACAACTGCAGTGTGGATACATCAGCATTACCAATATGAATCTGGGTTGATTCGAATGCTGTATCAGGGAAACCCTTGGCATTGGCTCCAAAAACCATCATAGCCAGCGAAGAAAGGAAGATGGATACACCGATGGCCGAGATCAGCGCCGAAAGGCGCGATGACTTGCGCAGCGGACGGTAGGCGATGAACTCGATTAATACTCCCATGATCATGCAGAATATCATTGAGCAGGCCATGGCAAGAAAAAGGTTCATCTTGAAATAGCCAACCATTAATAGTCCAACAAAAGCACCGACCATGAAAATTTCGCCGTGAGCAAAATTGATCAGGGAGATAATGCCGTAGACCATGGTGTAGCCCAGAGCGATCAGGGCATAGGTACTGCCCAGGGCAATGCCGTTAATGAGTTGCTGTAGAAACATAGTTTTACACCTGTAATCAGTTAAAAAGATCCTTAAAAGATATTCAGTTATTGTTGAGAAAATTGCTAGAAAACGTTGTTTTTTAACACGGGAAAGAACTACTCTGCAAGCAATAAATATAAACTGTTAAAACCGTGTTGCAGATTCAGACTTGCATTTACTAGAAAATCTTGGAGTCATAATCTTCGTTGGTTGGGACTCCGGCTTCGTTGATATTGGATGGGTGATTCTTAGAAAATTACACCAGAAAGAATAATTTTTCAAAACATATCATAATAACACTGAATTTATCTTGTGAATATTTTGTTTTAGTAGTCAATTTTGAAATATAATTTTAAAATATTATCCAAATTGTGCATAATATGCCAGCTAATTGCATTATTAAGATTTATTATGCATTATTAAAAACAGCGATATCAGTTCTATATATAGGAACAGGATAAATGTTTAAAACCCCATCTGACAAAGTTATCGGCTGTCTGGCACTGGCTGCAGCAGCTTCCATCTGGGGCGGAATGTATGTAGTCAGCAAATATGCACTTGACTACATTCCACCATTTACGCTGCTTTGGCTGCGATACCTGACAGGCTTCTGCGTCCTATATCCTCTAGCGGCCCGACAACAGAAAACAGGATTGAAATGGTCGGATCATCGCATTTTTCTCCTGGTTGGTTCAGTTGGATATGTTATTTCGGTCGGCCTGCAATTTATCGGTACCTGGCTTTCTTCGGCACATAATGGTGCCATAATTACTTCTGCAAGTCCGGCTTTCATACTTTTGTTTGCCTGGTTGATGCTGGGTGAACGGCTAACCACCCGTAAGTTGATTTCTGTTTTTTTGGCGACCATTGGAGTTGTAATTGTTGTTGGGTTGGACTCCAGTTCAGCAAGTGGGAAATGGGCCATGATAGGCAATTTTGCGCTTATTGGAGCAGCAGTTACCTGGGCTTTGCTTTCCGTGATGGCCAGAAAATTCTCATCAACATTATCGCCACTGGTCATAACAACCGGCGCTGTTTTCTGGGCTGCAGTAATGACAACTCCGATCATGTTTATTGAATGGCGTTTTCTGCCTGTTAGCGGACTGGACGATCCGCTGCTTTGGGCTGCAGTTCTTTACCTGGGTGTGGTAGCTACAGCTGGCGCATTTTATTTCTGGAATAAGGGACTCAGCCTTGTTGAAGCTGGCACAGGTTCGGTTTTCTTCTTCCTGCAGCCGGTTGTTGGGGCTTTGCTCGGCTGGCTTATGCTTGGAGAACAGTTGACAACTTCCTTCTTTGCCGGTGGTAGTGTGATTCTTCTGGCTGTTCTGATTGCTTCACTGCCTTCTTCTTCAAAATAAAGCCGGGTACGCAGTATGCGTACCCGGCTTTATTTAACAACTAATCAACCCAGTCATCATCCTCTTCAATTGGTGCAAACCCACGTCTCATAGTATTTTCAGTAATTACCCGTGGATCCATGAAATGCAGCAGGTAATCCGGTCCGCCAGCTTTGGTACCAACACCTGACATACGTGAACCACCGAATGGCTGGCGATCAACCAGCGCACCTGTGTTGTTGCGATTAATATACAGATTGCCGACCCTGAATTCTCGACGAGCTTTATTTAAATGCTCTGGGCTGCGACTGAAAATACCGCCGGTCAGGGCAAATCTAGTAGAATTGGCCCAGGCAATGGCCTGATCAAAATCTTTTACCCTCATGACCGAAAGAACCGGTCCAAAGATTTCCTCCTGGGCAACACGGTGTTCCGGTGTGATATTTCCCAGGATAGTAATCGGCACCCAGTAGCCTTCAGTTGAAGGTACCGGGCTGGAGTAAAGCAGTTTTCCTTCCTTTGATCCTACGGCGATGTACTCGCTGATCGACTTCTGGGCAGCGGCATCAGATACTGCACCCATACTGTATCTGGGATCTTCAGCCGGTCCAACCTGATATACTTTGGCTGCATTTACCAGACGATCAACAAACTTGTCATATACGGCATCCAATACAATTACCCGTGAACATGCCGAACACTTCTGCCCTTGAAATGCAAAAGCTGAGTAGAGTACATGGGGGACAGCTTCATCCAGATCCGCATCATCGTCAATAATAATGGCATTCTTGCCACCCATTTCCGAGATGATTTTTTTGACATTAGGCTGCCCAGGCTGAACCTTGGCTGCACGATCAATGATGCGCAAACCAACTTCCACGGACCCGGTAAAGGCAATCAGACTGATATCCGGATGATCAACCAGGAAGTCCCCCATAACGCTGCCCTTTCCGGGAACATAGTTGAATACACCGGCTGGAAGTCCGGCTTCACGGAAAATCTGCACCAGTTGGTGACCGATAATGCCGGTAATATTGGACGGCTTGAAAATGACAGGATTCCCGGTAACTATGGCTGCCGAAGCCATGCCAAGAGCGATAGCCAGAGGGAAATTCCATGGTGATATGATCGCGGCCAGACCTTTAGGCTCATAGAAATAATGATTTAGCTCACCCGGTGCATGTCCCAGTCTTTGAGGAGTACTAATTCGAATCATCTCGCGTGCATAGTATTCCAGAAAATCAATCGCCTCGGTGACATCGGCATAGGCCTGATCCCACTGTTTACCTATTTCAAGCACTTGCCAGGCAGACAACTCAAAGACACGCTTACGGGCAATTTCAGCCGACTTGATCAAAATTTCGGCGCGATCCCTGGGTGCGGTATCCCGCCAAGCCGGGTAGGCCGCTTTGGCAGCTTCAATGGCTTTTGTTACTTCAGGTATGCCGGCCTGACAAATCTGACCAAGCACTTCGGACGGTCTGGCCGGATTGACTGTTGGAATAGTCTCACTGGTTGTAACATCCCTGCCATTAATAAAAAGAGGATAGGTTTTGCCAAACTGACTGCGCACCTGTGAAATAGCTGCAGGGAAGGCTGCACGGTGATCAGCTCTGGTAAAATCAACCATCGCATCATTGGTGAAACGTGATAAACCGCCCGGCCCGGTGACAACCTTTTTAGGCTTACTTGCTCTTTCTGCCCTATCTCGTTCGGCAGTAACCTCTGGATCTTCTAGAAGTCGCTCAATCTGGGCATCTTCAGCAAAACTCTGGCGCAGGAATGATTCATTGGCGGTATTTTCCAGCAGTCGACGAACCAGATAGCCCATGCCAGGCACCATATCACCGTAAGGGCAATATAGCCTTATACGTCCGGCAACCTTGAGAATTCCTTTTCGTACCGGCTCGGCCATGCCGTAAAGCACCTGAAACTCGTATCTTGATTCCGGAACATTCAGCTCCTTGGCAATTTCCATAACCGCAGAAATAGATCGGATATTATGGGAGGCACAGGCATAATGGCAGATCTGGTGATTCTCCAGAATCATTTTTGACTGGCGTTCAAATGCGGCATCACTCTCTGCTTTAATCGTCCAGACCGGGATCTCCCAGCCATTCTGTTTTGCCTTGACTGTCTCGTAATCCCAGTAGGCACCTTTGGCCAATCGGACGGATATCTGCGTATTCTTCTCTTTAGCCCATTGCAGCAGGTCTGCCAGATCCTTGTCCGTATCCTTCAAATAGGCCTGCAGTACGATGCCAATATGCGGATAGTCACGGTATTCAAGTTTTAGCCTACGATACAGTTCAATGATTATGGCTTTATGGCGGTACGATTCCATATCAATGCAGAGGAATCCTTTCAGCTCCACAACTTTAGCGCAGATCCGTCGCATCTGCTTCAGCATCGCCTCAACCGACCCCTCAAAATCCTGAGGATTTGCAAGAGCAAAAAGTGCTGTTGGTTTCACCGCAACATTAACTTTCGGTGCATGGCCCCAATCCAGATCAGGATCTCCGCCGCGACCCGGCAGCCCCTTCCACCCCTGTTGCTCTTTTTTCAGGCTTTCAAGCACCTCCAGATAAGTGCCCACATACTCTTCGGCCTCTTTTTCCGTAAGAGTCGCTTCACCCAAAACATCCACAACCGCTGCAAATCCGTCTTTCCTCAGCTTTTCCATATTTTTTACAGCTTCTTTTGTATTCTCACCAACAATGAACTGCCTGGCCATCTCCTGGATATTTGCTGAAATTACCTTGTTCAGCACCGCCCCGCCGAGTGAACCGAGCATGCCTGCCATCTTTGCTCCTGTCTGCAGGACCGGCGGCATATCCTTTTCCTCACCGAAATACTCACGAATATGATCGGTCAGCAACTTGCCGGTTGTCAGGGATGGAAAGGCATCAACAAAACGAAACATTTGTATCTTGAACTGTTCGTTTTGCATGCTCCAGTCCATAACCTTTCCCATCCAGGCACCCTTGTTGAAAAGTGAAGGCTTTTCACCTGCAACTGTAACGAAAAACTCTTTGCCACGATTGATAATCTTTGCGTTTAGTGCCGTGTTTTCCATGATCTGCTCCTTGTTTTTTATATGAGCATGCAGCGTTGAATGCTTGCGAATGGTTAGACCATTAGTAAAATAAATCATAATTAGTGTCAAGTGCTTTAAATTAAATGGCAATGAATCAGGAATGTTAAGAAGATCTGGTTGTGAAATACGGATTTAAGTGTTAATGTGGTCAAACCATTAATGGTGCATAACTATATGATTTAATTTACAAACAGTTTATTTGCTTAAAAAGGAAATTGTATGTTTAAGACCGTTAAACAGAACAGGGCTTATCAGGATGTGGTAGAACAGATCCAGGAAGCAATTATGGATGGCTCACTGGCACCGGGTCGCCAATTGCCGGCTGAACGCGAATTGAAAGAACAATTTGGCGTAAGTCGCGGAACTTTACGAGAAGCGTTACGGGTTCTTGAACAAAAGGGGCTCATCGAAATCCGAACCGGCGTTGCTGGTGGTTCTATCGTCCGTGAAGCGCACAGTGAAACACTAAGCGAAAACCTGGCTCTGCTGATCCGTAATCGTGTAGTATCTCTTCAGGACCTGGCAGAATTCAGAGAGGGAATGGATGGAGGTGTTGCCGCTCTGGCAGCCAAAAGATGTACAGAAGAGGACAGGGTGGCATTACAATCTCTTTTGGCAGAAGCGGAAACACATATCAAAGAGGGAAGAAAAGGATGGGACCTGTTTGTTCGCACCGATGAACAGATTCATATGCTATTGGCGCGAATGAGCGGCAACCAGCTTTATATTGCAGTTCTTACAAGTGTTTATCATAACATTCATTCCTACTACGAAAACTACCTGCCCTGGAGCAAGGCATTGATTCAGGAAAACTATCTTGATCTCTGTAATATTGTGGAGGCTGTTTCTGCAGCTGATGCAGACAAGGCCAGAGAAATTTCCCAAAGCCATGTTCGACGGTTTAATGCTTATATGGAAGGGAAGCAGGCTTGATGCATTAAATGTTACAAAATCTGGTTATTTTTAACACGAACTGAAAGCAGGAAGAATGTCTGAAAAAAGAAATATAATCCGGGCTGCGGGCATATTAGGCAGTGCAACCATGTTGTCACGTATCATGGGTATGGTGCGAGATATGGTCATTGCCCGCTTGTTCGGCGCTGGTATGGCAACCGATGCCTTTATTGCCGCCTATCAAATTCCCAATATGCTGCGTCGCTTTTTTGCCGAAGGGGCCTTGACCTCTGCTTTTGTTCCTACCTTTTCCGATGTGCTGACCAAACGTGGCCAGGATGAAGCCCGTGAACTGGCAAATACCTGTTTTACCCTGCTGACGATTGTCATGGCTGCGGTAAGCCTGATTGGAATTATCTTTTCGCCCTATATTGTCTCTTTCATGTTTCCAGGTTTTCAAAATACCCCCGGAAAGTTTGAACTGACTGTCCTGCTCAATCAGATGATGTTCCCCTACATCTTTTTTATCAGCCTGGTTGCTCTCTGCATGGGCATTCTCAACACTGTCCGCCACTTTTTTACCCCGGCAATTTCAACGGTTTTTTTGAATATCTCCATGATCCTTACCGCGCTTTTGCTGCGTGGCTATTTTGAAGCACCTATCGCCGCACTGGCCTTTGGTGTCCTGGTGGGCGGGCTTGTTCAGCTGCTGATGCAACTTCCCGTTCTCTGGCAAAAAGGCTTTCAGATCCGTCCCAGATTTAATTTCAATACACCTGAAATCCGTCGTATATCCCTGTTAATGCTGCCCTCCGTGTTCGGTGTGGGTGTTTACTACCTTAACATTACTGTCAGTGCCATCCTGGCTTCACTGCTTCCACAGGGTAGTGTTTCCTTTCTCTACTTTGCCCAGCGCATGTTCGAATTCCCCCAGGGAATTTTCACCGTATCGGTTGCCCAGGCCGTTCTTCCTTCCATGAGCAGACAGGCAGCGGAAGGTGACATGACCGGGATCAAGGATTCACTATCATTCGGTCTAAGGCTGACACTCTTTATCACAATACCAGCCATGGCCGGCTTGATGATCTGTGCCACTCCGATCTTCAGCCTGATCTTTATGGGGGGAGCCTTCGATTACATTCAGGCGGTCAATTCATCCCAGGCCCTGTTTTATTACTCTCTTGGACTTTCCTTTGTTGCCCTGACCAGAGTCCTGGCTCCGGCTTTTTATGCCCTTAAAGACACCAAAACACCTGTCTGGTGCGCTTTTGTAGCCTTTGCACTTAATCTCGGTTTTAGTCTCTTGCTAATGGGCCCGTTAAAGCATGGTGGTCTGGCCCTGGCAACGACTATTTCTGCCTGCGGAAATATGTTGCTGTTATTATGGTTTCTGCGCCGCAAGATCGGTGCATTCGGAGGAACCAGAGTTTTAAAATGCGGGTTAAAATCTATTGCAGCAACATTGCCAATGGCTCTGATTGTACAATTCTTGATTTCTAAATATGACTGGTCACAGGTAGGACATACTTTTATGAAGTCGGCAGTACTTGGTGCTGCAGTAGGGGCAGGAATACTGGTCTATGCTGTCTGTGTTCGCTTGTTGCGATCTGATGAGGCGATGGACGCCATTTCAATGATCAGAAAAAAGCTTGGGCGTTAAATTGCCGACACAGCAATCTAATTTTTAATAATTATCCGGAAAACAGCTGTTTGCAGCCAGTTTACAGATAAAATAGTTAATTGTTTTTATCAGATAAGATTAAAATATTTTATTATTTACAATGTAAAACTTGACAGCCTGTTTTTTAGCGTTACTGCGAACATATTGATATCATAGAGAAATATTATTTTGTAATTTATATTTATAAACAGTCAAACTTGGCATTAAAAACCATTTAACCACGACCTGTTTTGTCGGAATTACCTAACTATCCAAAATATCAATGATAATAATAAGTATTTGTAATTACACACTTTTTATGATGTATAAAAAAGTGGCAAAACGAAAAAAAGTCTTTAAAAAATATCACTTTTGACTTCCATCAACACTCTTCTCCACAAGTTATCCACAGTTTGTGTGGATAATGTTCACACGCTGTTAACAGTTGTGACATAACTGTTACTTAGCCGTTTTGATCTCGCTTTTCCTGTTTTTTTGCCGCCTCCCACAGTAGATCCATTTCATTAAGAGGGGTGTTATTCATATGACGGCCCTGATCAGTTAATGCTTGCTCCACGTATTCAAATCTTTTCTCAAATCGACGGATGGTTTTACGTAACGCTTCTTCCGGATTGATTGACATAAAGCGCCCCAGATTAACAACAGCGAAAAGCAGATCTCCCAACTCGGCCTCCATGCGCTCATTGTTTCCCTGCGACATGGCTTCCTCAAACTCATGCAATTCCTCCATTACCTTGGCAACCACCTGGTCGACATGCTCCCAGTCAAAACCGACCCTGGCGGCTTTTTCGGTAATTTTCTGTGCTTTTAACAAGGCCGGCAGCTGGGGAGGGACACCAGAAAGAGCTGATTTTCGTTCATCGCCTTTTTCAAGTTTTTTAATTTTTTCCCAGTTTTCAATCTGGGCATTGCTGTCACTGATGTTCATATCTCCAAACACATGGGGATGCCTGCGAACAAGCTTGTCACAAAGTGTTTTAATAACATCATCTATGGTAAATGTACCTGATTCTTCAGCTATGGCTGCATGAAAGACCGGCTGCAGCAATAGATCACCCAACTCTTCTTGCAGGTGATCATGTGATTTAGCTTCAATAGCTTCAATTACCTCATAACTCTCTTCAAGCAGATAACGGGTCAGACTCTCGTGTGTCTGTTCTGCGTCCCATGGACAGCCTCCAGGGCCTCGCAAACGTCGCATTATGTCAACCAGTGTATCAAAATTGTATTTATCCATTCTATTTTACCTTTACCTGTGCATAAGATTTTAAGGGAATTTGTTGTTATTTATTGGTTCATTTGTATATCTTCACTGATACTGCTTTGCAATTCATTTCAATATAAAGTTTGTATGGGTTGCATATATTCCATCCCTATAATAATATGACTTTATGAAATATTATAAGGTTCAAAGATGATCTTTTCATACATTTCAAAACTGACGCTTATCAAAAAACTGACTATCTGTTTTGCAGTCAGCGCCATCTGCATGATGACAGCACTGTTTTACTCGGTTATCAACCTTTCAGCCGTACATAAGGCTGAAATAGATATTGCCAGTAATGATCTGCCTGCCGCCACAATAACTATCAGTCTTCAGGAACTGATGCTGTCTCAGCAGCGAAATGCCGGCAGATATCATATCTTAAAGCAGCAGGAATTTCAGGAACTGTACGACATCAATGCCGATAAATTCCTCTCTGACCTGACCAAACTGAAACAGGTCTATAAAAGTGAGCACCTGACTGTTCTTGAAAAACATTTCAAGGAATATTCTAAACTGACATCACAGCTTTTCGCCGGTAAGGATATTGATACTTCTTCAGTCAAGAATATTGCCGGTATGGTTGAAAATGATCTGGAAAGCATTCGCAAAGACCAGCGACAAGCACTGGCTAAAAAGCTTAAAATTTCAGACGAAAAAGCCTCAAGCACAATCTACTGGTCAATGGGGCTTGCTTTTAGTGGTGTAATCATCGCTTTCATGATTTCCGGCGTAATGATTTTCTCCTTTGCCAATTCCATCAGAAAACTGCAAAAAGCTACCCACCGCATTGCTGCCGGTGACTTTGATCATGACCCCCAAATTTCCACCGGAGACGAAATTGGAATCCTGTCACAGGATTTCAGGCGTATGGCATTGCGGCTGAAAGAACTGGAACAGACCAGCTTGGATGCGAGTCCTCTGACTCGTCTGCCTGGTAACATAGCCATTGAGAGGTCCATTAACCGTCGCCTGAGAGACAAAACCTCATTTGTGATGTGTTACCTGGACCTGGACAACTTCAAGGCTTATAATGATCGTTACGGCTATATAATGGCCAGTGAGGTCATAAAAAAAACAGCCGAGATGATTCATAAAACCGTAAACTCTCTCAACGATCCGGATGCTTTTGTCGGCCATATCGGTGGAGATGATTTTGTTATTATTATAAAAGATGAACTGGCATCTACAGTATGCCAATCCGTAATTCAAAAATTTGATCTCATGGTCCCTAACTGTTATTCAGAAGCAGACCTGAAAGCCGGTGGAATTGAAGGTATCGACAGATACGGTGTAGCCCGTAACTTTCCATTGCTGTCCATATCTATTGCCGCATTGGTATGTGTACCCGGTGATTACAATACTGCCGCAGAAATTGCTACCGCTGCGGCAAAGATAAAAGACCATGTAAAAGAATCATCAGGAAGTAATTATGTAATTGTGCGGGAGGCTGGCAGCAGTGAATTCAAATAGAATGCTGACAATTCTTTTTCTGGTGTCTCTGCTGACAATTGGCGGCTGTGCTACCTTTTCTACGACACCAGATAACAATTTGAGTGAATCGCAGATACAGGAGCGGAATTTTGCAGGCGCTTTACATCTTTTAAGATCAGGAAAAGAGCAGGAGGCTTCTGAGCTGTTTGAGCTTGTTGCAATAGGGCCTAAGACTCCCGGGATTACTGATGAAGCATTGTTCAGGTTGGCTTTGATTCAACTTCGCGATAGCAGGGTCAAGAGCGTTGCACGTGCTGAAAAACTGCTGGATCGTTTAAAAAAAGAGTACCCCAAAAGTATCTGGC
>JBGSQR010000446.1:0-3584 GCA_041737975.1 Geobacterales bacterium
CAAACAGTGGGGTGAAAAAAAATATGATTCGCTTCAGTCGTTCAATTGTCAAGTTTTGCCGGAACTGAAATATCTGGCACAGCCGGCCTGCGAATATGGTAAGGAGGCTGAGTGCTGTGCAGCAGGAGATGTGGGTGCCTGTGTGCAGTCTGCAAGTGCTAAAGATAACTTGGAAGTATTAAAAAAATATTGTGACATTCGCCCGGATGCCTGTCTGGCTCTGATAGAAAAGTATCAGAAAACAGCTAATCCTTCGAAAAAATTATTTAGCCTTGATGTAGCGGAAAAGCCACTGTCGTTAGGGCAATTGAATGATTTGACAGCCTCCTGTGAAAAACATGAAACTCCCGAATTGTGCCAGAAAACAGTTGAACAGCTTTGGCGAGCAAAAAGATTTGCACAGGCTCGTGAACTGTTCGGCCGGATGTGCAGTGCAAAAATTGATGAATTTTCCTGTGCCCGGTTTAAACAATTGAATAGTCTGAAACTGGAAAACCTGGCAGAACCGGCTGAGATGGTCCCGTGCGGTGAATTTAAAGGTACTGTGTCTTCATTGGCTGGAAATCTTGATTTTGCGGACAGGGGGCTTTTGACGCTTGGTTTGGGGAGCAATGTGCGTGCAAGAATTGAAAATGGTCTTGTCAAAATACGTCATGACAAGGGTGGCGATTTTGTTTTTGCCAAGATAGGAGATGATGTCCTGCTTGGGTTGGATAGCTGGAATCAGTTTGAGGTCTACAGGAGAGATGCATTGCCGCAAAAAGCATGTTTACCTCCGGTTGCATATGTGGAACAGCCGCTTTCATCCGGCTGTGACATGGACAAAAATCCTAAGGATTGCTGCGATAAAGGTGATACTCAGGGGTGCAATCGGCTGGGAAATATGGCTGCCCTGAAAAATGACTGGAGGGGAGCAGCTGTGGAATACGAAAAGGTTTGCAGCAAGGGCGTGCGTGTTGGTTGCGAAAACTGGATTTATACAGTTGGAAAAACCGGTGATGACGAGAAGGTTGAAAACGGTTTGAAACAGCTATGCAATAGAGATAGCCGACATGTGGCCTGTGATATGCTGGAAATGAACAGTATTCAAAAGATGATGCTGCAGTTTGCCATGGAAGAGGTAATGAAAGACTTAAAATAAGATCAAGTAAATCTAAAATAGGGTGTCATGAAAAAACATAATTTCGTAGCAATAGTTTTTCTGATTTGTATTTGTTTCACCGGACAGGCTTTTCCAGAAAGCACTTCACACCTGTCGGGACATTACTACCTGGATGGTGTCCGTGAAGTTGGTTCTGAATTGTTATTGTTACCCAGTGGCAGGTACCAATGGATGCTGGCCTATGGTGCAATTGATTACAATTCAGAGGGAAACTGGAGTCAGAAGGGTGATCGAGTTGTCCTTGTAGCCGACGCTCTGAAGGAAACAAAGACTCTGTTCAGTTTTGATAAGATAAGTCCTGTAATACAATGGGATGTGAGGGCAGAGCAGTTGTTGCAGGATGACCAGTTCCGCATTGAAGAACAACGGGTTTTTGCCCGTTGTCCGTTTCTGAATACGGGTGAGTATGCCAGTTTACCAGGTTTGGTAAATGATCTGCAGCCGACGGAACTTAAGGCCAATGTACGTAAAGCGCAGGCTGAACTGTTAATTGCCAAGGCCAATTTTGAAAAAATGGCTGAACAGGCCATGAAGCAGGTTGTCAGTGAACCCTTGGGTGTTGATAACCCTCTTGTGTTAAAACATGCCGAGTTGTCAATGGCTAAAGCAGTGGCAGCTATGGGGCGCTTTCAGAGTGCATGGTCTGCCGTCAAGGAAAGTCATTGGGCTGCGGGCTTGCCTGTTATGGCAAAACCGGATCTAAAGTTGCCGGAAGAATGCATCATTACTGAAAAGCCCGCTGTTGATCATGCTAAAAGTAGCTCCTTTGGTGGTGGATACGCAGTTAAAGTCGGAGATGTGGATGCCGGATTAAGCTTTAGTGGCATTCAAGTTGAGTTTGCTTTTTCAGACGGACATGTTGAAAAGAGAGTCACCGGAAGAAGCGGTCTTGCAGTGGTTGCTTTGCGACCTTCTGCAGCATTGCAGAAAATTATTCTCAAGACTGCCGACGGATCAAGTGCAGCCGAAGCTTTAACTGCTCCGCCGGGCGATGTAACTGGTAATATCTATATGATTAATTTTAACTCACAAGCTTTTAACAAACCGTTTTTTACCCGAATGGAATTGCAAATTGATGATAAAAAACTCTATTTTATTGAATTAGACGGCAATTACGTCAAGCGATAGGCTGCTCGCAGGTACAAAATAAACTACCAAGGTGACTAATGTATAAACTTGCAATTCTTTTACTTTGTCTGTTCATGAGTTTTGAAGCCAATGCTGAAACAGATTATATTGACGATGTAAAGATATCGGAAGAAATACGTCGCTTCATTCTGCCTGATACACGTCTGCTTGCCATTGAAACTGCCGACCTCAACCGGGATGGGCAGGACGATTATCTGCTGGTGCTGGAAAAGCCCAATGTGGATGAGCAACAACGGTCTTTGCTGATTCTGACCAGGCAGGCTGATGGTTCCCTGAAGCTGGTCAAGCAGAATAACAAGGCAGTTTACTGTTCCAATTGCGGTGGCATGATGGGAGATCCATTTCAGGGAATTTAAGCAGGAAAGGGAACGTTTACTATCTCACACTATGGTGGTAGCGGTTGGCGCTGGTCTACAGCAACTTCATTCAACTATTCAAAAAAGGACAACACCTGGCAGCTTGTTTTGGTGGAAAATGACACTTTCCACGCATCAGATCCGGAAAATGCCAAGTCAGAGAGTCATCGGCCACCGAAAGATTACGGGAAAATAGACATTGCGGATTTTGATCCTGATAGTTATCTGAACAAACGTAAGCGATCGGATAAACCGTAAGTTGCGATCTGGATGCCTGCAGGCTCTGATTTAGAGCAGGAGTTGGCGAGATAGTTATGGACGGTTCTCTGGCCAGGCCCATGTGCCTGACAGTAAAAGGGGCACGCTGAATCTGAATAATTCCTTTACAGCGGTCTTTACGATGCCATTCTGGATGATTTTTATGGTTTTACATGGCTCGGCCGCATGGCTGTATACAGTATAAAGACCGGTTATCGCCATGAATTGTAAAAATAAAGTAAGAAGTGCTTTTAAGATAAACTTGTTCATCATTCAAGGCCCCTGAAGTTGCTTTTCTGTTTTTGCAATTGATAATATTTTGTCAAGTCGGAAATGATATCTGACTTGGTTCTAAGTGCATCTAAAAATAATTCTTTTTTGAATCAGCCTGACATCTGTAGGTCAATCAGTCTTTTTATGGGACTGGATGGTACTTATGGGTTCTTTTTTCAGAAATTAACTCCACTGAGATGATAATTAAACCTATTTAGGCGAAGTTAGTACGATGGTCTTTAGTCAGAGCGATGAAAAAATAACATGATTATGATAGCAGCCGGAGCAAGGAGTTTACCAAACATAGGTAATGCTGCTAGTTGAGCAAGAAAACCACATAACCTCTAAACCACTTGTTAGATTCCATCTCCTCCGGAGCCTTCCAT
>JBGSQR010000480.1:0-3451 GCA_041737975.1 Geobacterales bacterium
TCGGAAGCCTGGCCGTCGGTTAAAGCATATGTGGTTTCTGCCATTGCATAACAACCCTTGAAAACCTTTTTTTTCAGACCGAATGGTTCAAAGCGGTCTTGAAAACGCTGCTGGCTTTCAACTGTTACCGGCTCGGCGCAATTTACCAAGCCTCTCAGACTAGACAGATCAACCCCGGCCAACTGTTCCTGCTTTACCCTGTCTGCCATAAATGCATAGGCAAAATTGGGATTCCAGCTCAAAGTTGCACGATACTTCGAGGCGGCCTGAATAAACATGCCCGGATTACTAACCCAATTCAGCGGATTAATCATGATGCAGTGCACGCCAAAGGCCAGTGGCATGTTAAGGCAAGCAATAAAGCCCATATCGTGATAAAGCGGTAGCCAGCTGAGAATTATGTCGGACCGGCTTAGCTCAATCGCTGTCGCATAGGTCTGTATTGCAAAAGACATGGCTTGTGTTGAAAGCCGGACTCCCCGCTTAATACCGGTAGTTCCGGAAGTAAATTGAAGTATGGCAGTATGATCAACAGGACTAATCAGCCGTTGTGATTTGCTGATTACCTTAAGAGTCAAAGGTTCAAGCAAAGTCGCATCGATATTCATGTTGGCAGTATCGGTTACAATGGCCGAGAACTGACAGCTCTCCACCAGCGACCGGATTGTTGTCTCAAAGATATCTGTTCGTAGCTTGCGGTTGGGAGGTGTCAGAATTGCCGGAATCAGGCCGGCTGACAATGCAGCCAAGTAATGAATTACCTGACTTTCCTGTGATTGAAGCAGAATGCCGATGGGAGTCGCTTCCCTTAACTGGAGCTTTTTAAAATTATCCGTAACAACGGCACACGCATCCCATAACTGTCGATAGGTATACTCTCGAGCCGCAAGGTCAGCATTCAAAAATGTAATCGCTGGATCATCTGCATGCTGCAGAGCTGTTACGCTAAACTGCCTGAACAGCTCCGCAGGAGAATTCGGCTTGCTCATAACTTACTCAGAAAGCTCTCAATTTGTTCCGGCGTGTCAAAATTGTCCGTGCCCACATCCCGAGTATTGATACTTTTACCATACTCCTTCTCCAGTATCTCAAGCAGTTGGGCAAAACGCAGGCTATCAATCAGGCCGGTACTGATCAGCGGGGTTTTGTCGTCAATCTCAAAACCGATATCAAAGGACTTTTTGATAAGTGTCAGAAGTCTTTCCATACTCATTTTTTCTCCAAGGGATCAAACCGTTCAAGAAATTCGTTAATTGGCCTGTAAAACCATTCCAGATTACTTTCTATGTCATCCTGCGGCCAATTCCACCAGGCAATTTTCAACATGCGGTCCACACTACTTTGGCTGAATCGATAACGTACAATCTTCGCAGGATTTCCAACAACCACAGCGTATGGCGGAACGTCACTAAAAACCACCGCCTGGGCGGCAATAACGGCACCGGTGCCAATATGAACACCGGAATTAATACATGCACCATAACCGATCCAGACATCGTGGCCGATGACCGTATCCCGGGTGTGTTTATATGAGCGAGAAGCGTCTTTCTTTTTGAACAGTATTTCATCGAATGACCAGGTTGAGACCAGGTCCGTACGATGTTCACCACCGGATTGTATAACCACATAGTCACCTATGGAGCAGAAACTACCGATGATGATCTTCTCGTTATATAAATATTTCAAAAATCTGGTATTGGGGCCCCAATAGGTTCCACGCCCGAATTCAAGCAGTGGAGCACTCAGTTTTGTATTTTCACTATCCATGCTACCTCCAAACTGAAATCTTAAACCTGAATCCATGATGCCGTACGACGAAATGCGTGGAATGCCGGAGTTGACCGACGCCTGCACCGCAACATGCCTGTTGCACCAGTCGCCCTTCGTCCAGCAGCTCCATTTCCATGATAAGCCCGAACTTAGGTATTCCAGGCAAATGAAGACGTTAAGGCATCATGGATTCAGACTAAACACAGCGGACTGCTGTTTCCATGATGCCGTCTACCGTGATTTTCTTCCCGGCAGTTCCTGTAACTCGGTTGTCAGGGCTTCAATCACTTTGCTCCAGCTTTCTGGCTTATCCTGCCTAAAAAGCCTCATGGTCGGGTACCAGGGAGAATCATCCCACCACTGCATCCAGCGCCAGTCAGGCGCAAACGGAACCATCAGAAAAACCTTCTTGCCCAGAGCCCCGGCCAGGTGCGCCACTGCCGTATCAATCGTTACCACCAGATCCAGATGAGTTATAAGTGCCGCCGTATCCGTAAAGTCGTTAATCCTGGAAGTATTGTCCGTCATGGGAAACGGCAGGGCAGAGTTCCAACCGACCTGCAGCGAATTCCAGTTTATACCAGCAATACCTGCCAATGGCTTCAAAACCTCTACCGGGCAGCTGCGGCCCGGATCCGGATAGGATTTACCGCTCCAACAGATACCCACATTCAGACCCATATCTTTTCTGACAAGGAAGCTCCATTTGAGTATGGATTCAACCTCGGAAGACAGATAAGGCACCTTGTCAGGGATTGACTGCAGCGTATTCCCCAAAACAAGCGGCAGGCTCAGCAAAGGGATATGCATGTCAAAACGGGGCAGATTGCTCCCCATGGGCAGAACTGAAGTACATCCAGCCAGACTCTTCATCAGCCTGACCAGTGGCGGCTGACATTCAAAAATCACCTTGGCTCCAAGTGAGACCAGTTGCGGAATAAATCTGCAAAACTGAATCGTGTCACCAAAGCCCTGTTCGGCATGGACCAGCAAAGTTTTGCCGGTCAGCGGCTCGCCACTCCAACGCGGCGGCTTAAAATCACGGGCAGGCGAGGTGAAAGCGCGTTTTTGCCAGCTCCATTCATACTCCTGCCACCCTTCGGTATATTCACCTTTCAGCAGAAGCAACAACGCCCGGTTCCAATGGGCCTCGGCATGATCCGGAGCTGATGCCAGAACAGTCTGGCAAGCCTCCATGGACTTGTCAATCATGCTCATTGACTGATAGCAGGACGCCAGCGCTACACGCGCATCATGCAGGTCAGGAATGATACCCAGTGCAAACAGGTAGCTGGAGGCTGCATCTTCATATTCACGAAGCTCCAGCAGGGTATTGCCACGGTTGTTCCAAAGTGATCCAGAGTTTGGTGTCAGTGCTAATTGCCGGTCATAGACCTGCAAAGCATCCTGATAATCACCCATCTGATGCAGACAGTGACCAAGATACAAGCTACTATCCGGGAAACCGGGCGAAATGGTCAGAACTTTCCGGAACGACATTGCCGCATCGCGAGGCTTGCCGGCCTGAAGCAGTTCAATCCCCAGCGCATGGATCTCCCGGGCTATTTCCGTCTGGTAGTCAACCATTTTCACGTCCTGGAGTTTCTTTTCTCCGGTCTTTCAATTTCAAACTTTTCCAGGCGATACTGCAGGGTTTTGTAACTCATGCCCAGCAGCGGGG
>JBGSQR010000492.1:0-1588 GCA_041737975.1 Geobacterales bacterium
CAAACCTGCCTCTCTCATGACGGCTCGTGGCGAGCAGCCTCGCAAAACGCTTGAAAAAAAGTATGGCAGACCAGCCTGGTACAGATACGGCCTAGCAGTTGAGATTAACAGCCAGGCCGCCGCCAGAACCGCCACTAAAGAAGACCTTAAGACTTCAGACAAGTGGCTGGCCATACTGGACAAGACTGCTGAATACCCTCTACAGGTAAAGGACCCGATTGAAATAGAAAAACTGAAGAATGACTGGAATCAGGCCATCGCCAATGCCGAATCCCTGCGCAGCAATTTCCCGGAAGACCCGCAAATAAGCAGAAGGCTGGGCGTACTTTATCGTCGCGGCTTCACCCTTGATATGCCTGGGGCATGGGAGAGGGCCGAAGCATATCTGTTGCGCACAACCACCTTGGCACCCAAATCTGCCGAGGCATATATTTCCCTGGGCATTCTATACGGTGATACGGGTGAAGGATTTGAAAAACAGGCCGAGGCGCATTTCCGCACTGCGTTGAAGCTTGCTCGCAAGGACCAACTACCCTATGTCTGGTGGGGTCTTGCCATCGCATTGCACAAGCAGGGCAAAAAAGCCGAAGCACTGAAAACCATCGGCTACCTGATCAAGCAACGACCAAATGATATTAAAGCTTTAAAGCTGCGTGAGCAGATTCTGAGAGCGGACAATTAAATCCGCTTTCGCTGTCTGACTTTGTTTAAAATGTATATTTTATTACATTATATTGCTGATTCCCTGTTAATATACCGTTTTGTCTGAGAACTATTGCCAAATGCGAGGCTTTGTAAATGAATCTGCTTGATAAACTTGAAAGAAAAATCGGTTTTTTAGCCCTGCCTAACCTGACTGTTATCCTGATTGCCGGGCAGACTTTTTTCTTCCTGATGGCACTGACCGGCAAGGCCGGACCTGGTGATATAGTGCTGGTGGCAGACAGGGTCATGGCCGGCGAATACTGGCGTTTGATGACATTCATGTTTTCGCCACCCATGACAAGCCCGCTATTTGTGCTGTTTGCCTGGTATCTCTTTTACCTGATGGGTTCGGCGCTGGAACAGCATTGGGGAGATTTCCGCTACAATCTCTTTCTGTTGATCGCTTACCTGATGACTGTGGCTGTTTCTTTTCTCGTCCCCTATTCACCCATGAGCAACAGCTATATCGGTGGCTCGGTATTTCTGGCCTTTGCATTCCTGTTTCCGGATTTTGAAATCATGCTGTTTTTTATCCTGCCTGTCCGAATCTGGTGGCTGGCACTGATTACCTGGCTCGGCTACGGTTACAATATTCTCTTTGGCAGTATGTCGGTGAAACTGATGGTGCTGGCTTCGATCACCAACTTTCTACTCTTTTTTGCCCGCGATATCATTACCAACCTTAAATACGGTAGAAAGAAGATGGAGCGACAGGTCAGCAACCTTCCACGCAGTAAGGAAGAACCACTTCACCGCTGTAAGGTCTGTGGCATCGACGACAAGAGCCACCCGCAGGAGGACTTTCGTTATTGCCCTCAGTGCAAGCAGCAGAGCTGTTACTGTCAGAAACATATTTTTGATCATGAGCATGTTTAGTTCCCTC
>JBGSQR010000514.1:0-7651 GCA_041737975.1 Geobacterales bacterium
TGCCCAGGTGTTTGGGGAGAAATAGGCAACCAATAAATGAGTTTTTTCATAAACAAAAAGGGAGCGAATCAATTGATTCACTCCCTTTTTGTTTATGGTTGTCTTTAGGCAGCTATTCTTTTTCCAGCACCGCATGCGCCGCAGCCAGTCGGGCGATCGGTACGCGGAATGGCGAGCAGGAAACGTAGTCCAGTCCAGTGTTGTGGAAGAAGATAACGGAAGCCGGATCTCCACCATGCTCTCCGCAAATGCCGAGCTTGATGTCTGGTCTTGCTGCCCGGCCTTTTTCGCAGGCCATGGCCACCAGTTTGCCGACACCTCCCTGATCGATTGAAATAAAGGGGTCTTCCGGCAGGATGCCGTTGTCAACGTAAAACGGCAGGAATGAACCGGCATCGTCTCGTGAAAGCCCGAAGGTCGTCTGGGTCAGGTCGTTGGTGCCGAAGGAGAAAAATTCTGCCTCCTTTGCAATTTCGTCGGCAATGAGGGCGGCGCGTGGCAGTTCTATCATAGTGCCGATCAGGTATTCCATTTTAACGCCGTAACGGGAAATGGTTTCTTCGCAAATCTTGATGGCATTCTGTTTCAGTACCTGCAGCTCTTTAACAGTAGCGATCAGCGGGATCATTATTTCAGGAATAATGCTGAAACCTTCGTTTTTAACCAGTTCACAGGCCGCTTCCATAATCGCTTTGACCTGCATGTCATAGATTTCCGGGAATGTTATGCCCAGTCGGCATCCGCGATGACCCAGCATGGGGTTGAACTCGTGCAATGACTCCAGCTTGTGCTGGATCGCCTTGACTGGAATCTTCATGACCTTTGACAACTCTTCAATATCCTTGGCTTCCTGCGGCAGGAACTCGTGCAGCGGCGGATCAAGCAGGCGGATAGTAACCGGCAGGCCTTTCATCTCACGGAAAATGCCCAGGAAATCCCCTTTCTGCATGGGGAGGATTTTTGCCAATGCCCGTTCACGCTCTTCAAGCTCGTCAGATAGGATCATTTCACGGACAGCAGCAATACGTTCCGCGTCAAAGAACATATGCTCGGTGCGGCAGAGACCGATTCCTTCTGCTCCGAATTGTCTGGCTACCTTGGCATCATGTGGGGTGTCGGCATTGGTGCGAACTTTCATTGTGCGGAAACCGTCGACCCAGCCCATCAGTGTTCCGAAATCGCCGGTCAGTTCAGCGGATACGGTTGCTACTGTGCCGAGCATGACCTGGCCCATGGTGCCGTCAAGGGTGATCATGTCTCCTTTTTTGATTACCAGGCCGTTAAGGGCGGTAAAGGATTCATTAGCATAGTCGACTTTGATATCACCACATCCGGCCACGCAGCATTTTCCCATACCTCTGGCAACAACTGCAGCATGGGAGGTCATGCCACCACGAGCGGTCAGAATGCCCTGTGCTGCATGCATGCCGTGAATGTCTTCCGGCGATGTTTCTATACGGACCAGAATAACTTTCCGCCCGCGTTTTGCTTCAACCTCGGCCTCGTCGGCAGAAAAAATGACTTCACCGGATACGGCACCGGGAGAGGCCGGTAAACCTTTGGCAATAATTTCTTTTTTCGCTTTGGGGTCCAACGAAGGGTGCAGCAGCTGGTCAAGCTGTGATGGAGCAACGCGCAGTACAGCTGTTTTTTTGTCAATCAGTCCCTCGGCAACCATATCAACTGCAATCTTGATGGCAGCCGGTGCCGTACGTTTTCCGGTACGTGTCTGCAGCATGTACAGGATGCTGTTTTCAATGGTGAACTCGATATCCTGCATGTCTTTATAGTGGGTTTCCAGAGTGTCGCGGACCTGTGCCAGCTGCTTGTAACATTCAGGCATGACCTCTTCCAGGGAAGGGAGCTCACCGTCCTTGTCCTTGACGCGGTTGATCGGCTGGGGGGTACGGATACCAGCTACAACGTCCTCTCCCTGAGCATTGACCAGGAACTCGCCGTAAAAATAATTCTCGCCGGTAGAAGGGTCTCTTGTAAAGGCAACGCCTGTGGCGCAGGTGGCGCCCATATTGCCGAAAACCATGGACTGCACGTTTACAGCTGTGCCCCAGTCTGCCGGAATGTTGTTAAGTTTGCGGTAGGTAATGGCTCGCTGGTTCATCCAGGATCCGAATACGGCACCGATTGCCCCCCAAAGCTGCTCCTGCGGGTCCTCCGGGAAGGTTGCTCCCAATTCTTTGTGGATAGTATCCTTGAACTTTGCAACCAGGTCTTTCCAGTCTGCTGCCGTCAGGTCAGTGTCCAGGTGGACGCCGCATTCTTCTTTTTTCTGTTCCAGCAGGTGATCCAGGATATCTTTTTCAAGACCCATAACAACATCAGCATACATCTGTACAAAACGACGGTAAGCATCATAGGCAAAACGTTCATCACCACTCTGTGCAATGATACCTTTTAAGGTATCATCATTCAGGCCAAGGTTGAGAACCGTATCCATCATGCCGGGCATGGATGCGCGAGCACCGGAACGGATTGATACCAGCAGGGGATTGGACGGGTCACCGAATTTCTTACCCATCAGCTCTTCCACTCTCTGCAGGTTGGCAGCCACTTCAGCAGCCAGAGAATGGGGGTAGTTACGGTCATTTTTATAAAACTCGGTACAAACTTCGGTGGAAATTGTAAAGCCCGGTGGGACCGGCAGGCCGATGCTGGTCATTTCTGCCAGATTCGCCCCTTTTCCGCCTAATAAGCTCTTCATTTCAGCTCGGCCATCTGCCTGGCCGTTGCCAAAGAAATAAACATACTTATGTGCCATTTTCGCCTCCTGAGGTATTACTGAGTTATGTAAACAATAATCTAAAAATAGCTAAAATCAACGGCTGGATTGTAAATACTATTTTTTCTCAAGTTCCCAGCTGTTTATGTCGGCATTATTCTTTTCGCCACCCTTTACGCCATCTGCACCAAAGGAGTAGAGGTCGTAGTCACCATGCTCACCCGGTGAAACATAAAGATAGTCGTTGCCCCAGGCGTCTTTGGGCACGCTTTTGCTTTCCAGATAACCGCTGTCTTTGTAACTTTTGGGAATCAATCCCACCGTAGGTTTTGTCACCAGCGCATTCAGCCCCTGTTCCGTGCTCGGGAATGTGCCGTTATCCAGTTTATAGAGTTTAAGGGCGGTCTCGATACCGCGAATCTGAGTTTTGGTGGTTTGAATCTTGGCGTCATCACTGCGCCCCATCAGTTTGGGGCCGACAAAAGCCGCCAGCATGGCCAGGATCACAATTACTACCATGATTTCTATCAGGGTAAAGCCGCTTCTGTTATTTAAATGTTTCATTTGACTGTATCCTCCATTTGGGTATTTAGTTTATCTTGAAAATTTTACATAGCCAATGATGCTTGGCAAGTCTTTTAAGTATTCATGATGCCGACTACAGACTGTAAGTGGCTATTTAAGTCATTCTACTTGAAGAAGCTGATAATTTATCTTAAACTTACAAAATATGCGATACCAATTGTAAACTTTAATTATAGTTTTGTTTCACGGAGGACTCAATGAATATTGCCGAACAGGTGATAAAAATTTCCCGGGATGCCCGTCAGGCTTCTTTTGCCATGTCTCGACTGGGTACGGCAATTAAAAACAGGATGCTGCTGGCTATGGCTGATGCACTGGAAAAACAGTCTGATCATCTTGTTGCAGAGAATGCCAAAGACCTGGAAACAGGCCGCCAGAAAGGCCTTTCCGATGCCATGCTGGACCGGTTGATGCTGGATGCCAAGCGCATTGTCGGTATTGCCGATGCCTTGCGTGAAGTCGCTACGCTACCTGATCCGGTGGGTGAAGTAACCAAAATGTGGAAACGCCCCAATGAGTTGATGGTGGGTAAAATGCGGATTCCGCTGGGTGTGATAGGCATTATCTACGAGTCGCGTCCAAATGTCACAGCCGATGCCGCTGCGCTCTGTCTCAAGGCCGGCAACTGCGTTGTTCTGCGTGGGGGGTCAGAAGCGATTAATTCCAACCGTGCCATTGCCGCCATTCTGCAGGGTGTCATGACTGAAATGGGAATTCCGGCGGCAGCGTTGTCACTGATTCCTTTCACCGAACGTGAAGGGGTGCTGGAAATGCTCAAGCAGGAGGAATCCATTGACCTGATCATTCCACGTGGTGGGGAAAGCCTGATCCGTTTTGTGGTGGAAAATTCACGCATACCGGTGATCAAACATTACAAAGGCGTTTGTCATGCTTTTGTGGATAAATCGGCTGATTTTGACAAGGCCGAGCGGATTATCGTTAACAGCAAAACCCAGCGCCCCGGTGTCTGTAATGCCCTGGAGACGTTGCTGATTCACAAGGATGTGGCGGCTGAGTTTATCCCCCGTATTGCGGCAACGCTATCAGGTCTTGGCGTTGAGCTGCGCGGGGATGAACAATTCAGAAAGTACGCACCGGTTGCCAAAGCGGCAACAGAAGAGGATTGGGCTGCCGAGTATCAGGACCTGATCCTGGCCTGTGCCGTGGTGGATGATCTGGATGCGGCAATTGACCATATTAACAAATACAGCTCTCTGCACAGCGAAGTTATTATTACTGCAGACTATAGTAATTCCCAGCGCTTCATCCGCGAGGTTAACTCTTCCTGCGTACTGGTAAATGCCGCCACACGTTTCAATGATGGCGGTCAGCTTGGTCTGGGTGCAGAAATCGGCATCTCCACCACCAAGTTGCATTCATTCGGCCCCATGGGTCTGGAAGATTTGACCACGACCAAGTTTATTGTTTATGGTGATGGCCAGGTCAGAGATTAAATGCTGAGAACAGCGGAATACATGATTCGGCTGACTCTGTTCCTGCTGTTTTTTATTGTCAATTTGGGCGGCATCGTTGGTGCCGCCCCTCTGGAAGTTTCCGGAACAACCAAAACCATCATTGTCGGTGGTGATCGCGACTACCCACCCTACGAATTCATTGATAAGGAAGGTAAGCCCAGCGGCTACAATGTGGAGCTGACCAAGGCCATTGCCGATGTCATGGGCATGAAGGTCGAATTTCGTCTCGGTGCCTGGTCGGATATGCGCAGTGCCTTGAAGAGTGGGAAGGTGGATGTGCTCCAGGGAATGTCCTATTCTGATGAACGAACCAAAGAAGTTGATTTTTCTCTGCCGCATACCATAGTCAATCATGCCATTTTTGCCCGTCGCGACTCCCCCAAAGTTAGTTCTCTTGATGATTTGGATGGTAAGTCTGTTTCCGTTCACCATAGTGGAATCATGCACGATTATCTGGTGAGAAAAGGATTTACCGACAAGCTGACCCTTACCGATACTCCGGCCGAGGCGCTACGCCAGGTTTCTGCCGGTAATACTGACTTTGCCATAGTTGCGATTGTTCCGGGCATGTACATTATTCGTGAACTTAAACTGACCAATCTGATACCGGTTGTGCGCAACGTGGCAACACATCGTTACGGTTATGCTGTTAAGCTGGGTAATGCAGAGCTTTTGTCACGTTTTAATGAGGGGCTGGCTATACTGAAAAAGACCGGCCAGTATGAGGTTATTTACAATCGCTGGCTTGGCGTGCTGGAACCGCCGGAAGTTACCTGGCGGCATCTGGTCAAGTTTGGCGCAGTTATTGTGTTGCCTTTAGTGCTTCTGCTGGGGGGCGTTGCTGTCTGGACTCGTACCCTGCATCGCCAGGTGGCACTGCGTACGGCTGATCTTACCCGTGAAATTGCAGAACGAAAACATGCCGAAGAGGAGTTGCTGCTCAACCAGCAACAGCTTGTGCAGGCAGACAAAATGGCCGCTCTGGGGGTGCTTGTCTCCGGAGTTGCCCATGAAATTAATAACCCGACCGGATTAATATTGCTGGAAGTGCCTACTCTTAAGCGTGTTCATGCTGATACTTCGAAAATTCTTGAAAAGTACTACCGGGAAAATGGTGATTTCGCATGTGGCGGTTTGCCTTACTCCCGTATGAGGGAGCAGATTCCTCGCAGTCTTGAAAAACTGCAGGATTCAGGGAAAAGGATCAAGCGCATCGTGGATGACCTGAAAGACTTTGCCCGTCAGGGGGATGCGGCGTGCAATGAAATTGTTGATTTGAACATTATTGTCCAGGCATCTGTGCGGCTGGTTGAACCGAATATACGTAAAGCTACCCGTTGCTTTGAAACTGAATTCAGTAAAAAACTCCCGAAAATCCGCTGTAATTCGCAACGCATCGAACAGGTACTTGTTAACCTGATTTTGAATGCCTGCCAGGCTTTGCCGGATAACAGCCGCTGTATCCAGTTGGCCACCTTCAGTGATCCTGAGCAGAATATGGTCATGTTCCGCCTGAGAGATGAGGGGAGCGGTATTTCACCGGAACATCTGGCGCGGCTGACGGATCCGTTTTTTACGACCAAGCGGGAAATAGGTGGAACCGGCCTGGGTCTTTCTGTCTCGGCAAGTATTGTCAAAGAACATGGAGGAACACTTGAGTTTGAATCTGTTCCCGGTTATGAAACTATTGTTACGTTAACTTTGCCTATTTACATTGAGGAGCAGCCTTCGTGAGTGAAAATTGTTATCCTGACTTCGGTATTCTTCTGGTTGATGATGAACCTGACTGGTTAGGGTCACTGGCCCTGACGCTTGAGTCATGTGCCGGTATAAATAATATTAGGACCTGCAGTGACAGCCGCCAGGTAATGAGTATTCTTGAAAGCGGGCAAATAGGGCTGGTTCTGCTGGACTTGACCATGCCGCACCTTTCTGGCGAGGAACTGTTGGAAATGATTGCTGAGCAGCATCCTGAAATTGTCACAATTGTAGTCAGTGGCTTGAACCAGATTGAAACAGCGGTGGGTTGTATCCGGCGGGGTGCTTTTGACTACTTCGTCAAGACCGATGACGAGGATCGCATGATCAGCGGCGTTCTGAGGGCGGTACGCATGCAGGAGTTGCAGCGTGATCACCGTGAGATGGCCAGTCGATTCTGCTCTCCGTCAATTCTACACCCGGAGGCTTTTGAATCCATAATCACCAATGACCGGTCTATGCATGCAATTTTTACCTATGTGGAGGCGGTGGCCAAAAGTCCCCAGCCATTGCTGATTACGGGAGAAAGCGGTGTGGGAAAGGAATTGATTGCCCGTGCCGCCCACCGCTTGAGCGGCTGTAAGGGTAAGCTGGTGACGGTCAATGTGGCCGGGTTGGATGATACGGTTTTTGCTGATACGCTTTTCGGGCATGTACGCGGGGCTTTTACCGGTGCTGAGCAGGTTCGGCGAGGTATGATTGAAGAGGCCAGCGACGGGACTCTGTTTCTGGATGAGATCGGCGACTTGAGTATTCCTTCACAGGTCAAGTTGCTGCGATTATTGCAAGAAGGTGAATATTTCCCGCTGGGCAGTGACCTGCCTAAACGGATCAAGGCCAGGATTATTGTAGCCACTCACCAGAATTTAACCGCCAAAGAGGGGGCCGGTAGTTTTCGCCGGGATCTGTTTTACCGGTTGCGCACACACCAGGTACATCTTCCCGCTCTACGGGAAAGGCGTGGTGATATTCCGTTACTGCTGGATCATTTTCTGGGAGAAACTGCCAGGACATTGGGTAAGAAAAAACCTACTCCGCCCAAGGGACTGGCAGCTTTTCTGGCGACCTACTCTTTTCCGGGAAATGTCCGTGAACT
>JBGSQR010000520.1:0-1592 GCA_041737975.1 Geobacterales bacterium
GAGGGAAAACAGATTTACTTTATTCACTATCGCAAGAACACAATGCAGAAATAGTCTGTTCCAAGCCCGACCTTCGTCTGACGGCAAATCCGGCTTCTGCTTTTCGGATAACAACAATTGAAATCTGATAGCACCATCGAAAAACCGTTTCTCTACCTGCTTGTCATTTCACTCCTGCTCCATATTGGCGTGTTTGCACTGATGCTTTATCTGCCGGAACCGAAACAGCCACCCATGGAACCGGTGTTTATTGATTTGCAGCAGATGCCGGAACTGCAGGCCGTTAAACCTGAACAAATACAGGAGATCAAACGCCAGTCAGACCAACAGGTACGTGTACAGCGGGAAACATCACCAAAAACAACTGACACTATTGACAGTGGAACAACACCAAAAGTTATATCGCCAAAATCGAATGACATTACACCAGGCTCATCTATTCAAAGCCTTCTCAAACCGAAATCGCAAGTAGCTAGAGAAAAAAACCAACCCAAACTTTTACCAGATGCCAGTAAATTGGCTAAGCTGGAAGAAACTTACCGGCGTAGATTTGAGAAAGATATTGCAAAGGGTAGTACAAGGTTTCTCGATAGTAGTGATATCCGTTTTACTTCATTCAATCAACGACTTGAAAATGCTATTTATGGTGAATGGGTTTATCCGCCAGAAGCACTTAAAAATGGTCTTGAAGGAATTACTGTAGTATTAATTACTTTCAGCCGCAAAGGCCAGGTATTGCGCGTAAAGTTTTTGGAAAGCTCTGGTTCAACAATATTAGATGATGAAGTTTTCAGAACACTCAATAAAATTGGTCCAGTTGGAGGATTCCCAAAGGGTTTCGATGACAATGAAAACAATTTTATCGCCTTTTTTAGGTATGGATCATCCCGGAGATCTCTAAGGTGAATGCAAAAGGCTTTCTAATAGCTGCCCCACACAGCGGCAGTGGCAAGACAACAATATCACTGGGCATCATGGCGGCAATGCGGAGAAGGGGCCTGAAAGTTGCTCCGTTCAAATGCGGCCCCGACTTCATCGATCCCGGTTATCACAGAATGGCGACCGGCTGCCCGTCAATAAACCTGGACGGCTGGATGTGTCCGCCCACTTTTGTTACGGACACATTCCAACTACGCGCCTCACAGGCTGACATTGCCATCATTGAAGGGGTCATGGGACTTTTTGACGGCCTTGGTGCTTCACCAATGGACGGCAGCAGCGCCCAGATCGCCGCCATTACCGGCGCACCGGTCGTGTTAGTTGTAAATGTGCGCGGCATGGCCGCCAGTGCTGCAGCGCTGGTCAAGGGATTTGCCGAATTTGACCCACATGTCAGACTGGCCGGTGTTATTTTCAATAATGTGGGTAGCGCAAACCATGAACAACTACTGAAACAGGCCATGCAGGAATCACTGCCGGAAGTAAAAGTTTTAGGCTGTATGCCGAGAGATGAATCCTTAAAAATACCGTCGCGCCACCTGGGTCTGGTAACAGCAGAAGACAACCCGCTGCCGCAGGAATTCATGGATCACTTGGTTGAATTATGTGAAAAGCACCTTGATATTTCAGGGTTAATGGAGCTGGAGATCGCC
>JBGSQR010000528.1:0-9493 GCA_041737975.1 Geobacterales bacterium
GATATTTTTTAATGTGACTAAGCAAAGACAAGTCTAGCAGGCATTTGTTCATATTCAACAAACAATCGCTTGAAAAACAGTGTCATGGGGGATATGTGTAAAAGTACGTTTTTAGGGGGAACTCAATGAAGCAAGCTACTGCAACACTGGAAGATCTCCTGGCCTCGCGGGAGCAGCGGGTCCAGCGCCAGCGTGATGCGCTGGCGCAATGGAAAAAACCTCTGGTCTCCGTTACCCTGGTGATACCTGGTCCACAAAAGAATTCAGAGATGGCAAAGATTATTATGAATGAGGCGATTAACGAGATAAACCATCTTTGCAGCAATCAGAGTTGGTCCGTTACTTCATTCTTTGAAATCAGCCCCACTACCGGCCCGGAGGCACTATACGTTGTAGATGCGGACGCTCGTACCCTGAAACAGGCATTGGCAGAAATGGAGGAGGTGCATCAGTTGGGTCGCTTATGGGATCTGGATGTTATTGATCAAAACGGGAAAATTATTTCTCGCAGAGAACTGGGCATGGAACATCGCAAGTGCCTGGTCTGCAATCAGCCGGGCCATACCTGCGCCCGCTCGTCAGCCCATCCGTTGCCCGAAATCATGCGCGTAATTGAAGAAAAAGTGAAGGCGTACCAGAACAGGTAAGCCGGATGTTATTCAGTTACCACTGCACGGTTGCAACGGGAACTTCATACTTGTTATAAACTCCACAAAACTCTCCACCAGCTTCAATTGGATCGTCTCCTGGTTGGCCACTACCCAGGTGGATCGTTTGAATGGGGTGCCTGACCGGAAAACCATCTCTGACATAAACACATCCGGTATGCTGCAGGCGATCATTTCCGGTAGAAAGGCGTAACCGAGCCCTTTGGCCACCATCTCCCGGCAGGTGTCAACACGATCCACCTCCATTGTTACATATGGCGGCTCGTTGTAGTTTTCACTCCACCATCGATCAAGCGCCATTTCAATTGCATTTTCACTCTGATAGCTGATCTGCGCCTGACGGGGCAGATCAGCAAGATTGATCTCGCTTTTGGAGCAGATAAACGTCTTTTCTTCGTACAGCAGATGCCGGTCCCCTGACCAGGAGTTTTCACTTCTGATAAACCCCACATGCAGATCGCCGTTGTAGACAATCCTCGATATATCGGTGCTCCAACCGGTGATCAACTTGAACTCAACCCGTGGAAACCGTTCCTTGAATCTGAAAAGTATTTCCGGCAACAGGTATTTTGTGCAGAAATGGGAGGCGCCGATCCTCAATGTACCACTGATCTCGGCATCCATATCCTTAAGCCCCTCATCCATAGTCCGTAGTCTGTCCAGCATCTCACAGGCCGAACGGACCAGGTACTCTCCTTCCGGAGTAAATTCGATCCCTTTCCGGCTGCGAATGGCAATCTGGACACCAAACCGCTCTTCGATCTGGTGAAGCCGGTTTGTCAGGGCCGGTTGAGAGATATAGACAGCTGCCGCAGTTTTGGTAATGCTTTTTTTCTCATGCAGTGTCTTCAGAATCAGCCAGTCTTTTTCATCCATATCAGCCGCCTTTGCCAGATCAATGCCTGCAGTCCGAGGCACGAACACGCTCAATAACAGAACTGTTTTCCTCTGCCTGCAGGTAATCAATTGTAACACCGGGCAACACTGTTTTCAAACAATCCCATCTGTCCTGCCTGATAAAATCTCTGACCTTTGACGCACTGACTATCTGATCATCCACTTTCAATCTTGACATTACTTTCAGTTCAATGCCGTAACCCGGCAGAATATCCTGCATGGCCCGGTTGTATGCTTCTGTTACAGGGCAATAGGGTTCTTCGCCCACATAGCGCACCTTTATTCCCAATCGAGCGGCAATCTGAGCGGCAAAAAGAGAGATATCAAGCCTGGCCTGTGCATCCGGCAGGTTTTCTTTTCTGGTAAAATAGGTGAGGAATGTTGCTGATGATACGATATATTCTCCGGAAGGCACGACAACAACATTTTTCAGATCTGCAACTCCGGCCCGGACCAGCCTGATCCGGTCCTCAAACGGAAACAGTGAGCAATCTTCACTGACCACAAAAACAATTACACCGCCGTTTTCAGCTGCGGCCCTTGATATCAAGGCCTGATGACCCTTTGTAAAGGGATTGCAGTTCACAACAATGGCGGCCCGTTTTGCCGGGAGATGGGCGATTACTTTGGAGATAAATGCACAGTAAGACTCAACAGAGCCCATACCGCTCTCCAACAACACCGCATACGGCTCAGCCCTTGCTATTTCGTTAAAACCCAGATCGCTAAAATAGCGTGCTTTGTCAGGCCGTGTGAATACAAAATAATGCATAACGCCCCTGCGCCCCATCTCCTGCATCAGGGCGGTCAGGATCATGGAAGTTAGTCCGGCACCCTGCAGACTCTCATCCACTGCGATATTTCTGAGGACTTCACCGCAGAAGGAACCGGTGCCAACCAGCGTATTGCACTGATCGCGCACCGCAACCGTAAACTCCACATCTCCGTCGTATGAAAGCTCAAAACGTGACAGGAAGCCACGAACTTCATCCACCGACACTTGCTGTTTCAGGTCTACATATTCGATCCGGAATTCATCAGGCATTTGGACTTCCTTCCCCCTCCCTTGCCTAGAGGCACCTACTTCTGGTGACGGGAGGGGGCCAGGGGGTGGGTGACTATGGCAATGGCGACCAAGCTGTTTAAAACAACCCAAACAATCTTCAAAGTTTTAAATTTCTGATTTTACTGTAAACCTGCCAATAATTATTTCATGGCAGGTTCCCCCTCACCCTGACCCTCTCCCGCCGGTGGAGAGGGGAACAGGCCTTCTGATCACATCCAGCACCGTGCCATCCCTGTATTCAACAACCGCCATGACCTCATCCGTGACACTGACCGGTTCAGGCTGAACACCAACCAGTTTTATGGCCAGGTTGCGCAGCTCCTCAATCGACATCAGCGGCAGTCCGCACCCCTTCAGATTTTCCAGCAGATCCTGCCGTCTGGGGTTAACCGCCACGCCGCGATCCGTAACAATAACATCAACTGTCTCACCCGGAGTGGAAATGGTCTGCACCCTGTCGCTGACCATGGGCAGGCGTCCACGCAAGAGAGGTGCACAAATGATACTGCACTTTGCCCCGCTGCAGGTATCCGGATGACCTCCCAGGGCCCCCATGATGATGCCGTTGGAGTCCGTAATAACATTGACGTTGAAATCTATATCCACCTCGGTGGCACCCAGCACAACATAATCCAGTTTGTTGACCATGGCCCCCTTGTTCCAGGGGTTTGCGTAAAAGGTACAGTCATATTCCTGATGACGCGGGTTATCACGCATCGACTGAATCGAGCGGGCATCAAATGACTGCACATCAAACAGGGTCCGGATCAGGCCCTCGTCCAGCAGATCACAGAATGGACCGGGGATGCCGCCAATGGCAAAACCGGCTGCTATTTTGTCGCGCAACATCAGCTCGCGCAGGTTTTTGCCCGTAGCAATGGAGGCAGCACCAGCCCCCAGCTGCATGCCGAAACCATCCCTGAAATAGCCGGCCTTTTCAATCACTCTTGCGGCAAACTTTGCCAAAAGCAGGTCTTTAGGGTTGCTGGTCATACGCAGGGCACCGGAGCTGATTCCATTCGGATCACCGATGCTGTCCACTTTGACCACAAAATCCACCTGATGCTGCGGAATGCTGACCGGGCAGAGCGGATGATCCAGCAGGTGATCCGTAATGGCAATCACCGTATCAGCCATGCGCGCATCCACCATGGCATATCCCATGGAGCCGCATGCTGTCGGCCCCTGAACTCCATTGATATTACCGTAGCTGTCACAGGCAGGAGCGGCCAGAAAGGCCACATCGACTTTCAGCTCACCGCACTCCAGCGCCCTGACACGCCCACCATGGGTGCGGAAAATTACCGGCTTTTCGATCCGGCTGTTGGTCAGGAAATGCCCCAGCCTGCTGCGCATACCACTGGCCTCTGCCGCCACAATCGTCCCGTCCTGAAACAACTCAATCAACTCGTCATTGGAGTCCAGAAAAGAGCTGGGCGCCAGAGTCAACCCCTTGATCCCCTTGCGGCTGATAGCCTTCATGACCATATTCATTACGCGGTCGCCATTTCGCAAGGCATGATGAAAAGAAACCGTCATACCGTCTTTCAAACCCGAGGCATCAATGGCTTCATCAATGGATTGCAGAACCTTTTCCGCACCAGGCCTAACAACCTTCAGCAACGGCCCCGACTTGCGTGCCCCCTCCGGTGGCAATTGGGCAAACGGCCCCTGATATGGAATAATTTTTTTATAACCCTCAAGGCTTTCGGGAATTTCCCTGCCAGCTGCATTCATCATTTGCCAACCTCCTTCACATATACTCCCGCAGCCTCTGCCAAAGCCAGAACCCGTTCAGCTCTGATAACCATCGGCATATCAATCATCTTGCCATCCAGGGCAATCACTCCCGAATTTTTCTGCATGGCTTCCTCATACACATTCAAGACCCTGATGGCATAGCGGATATCATCCTGCTGCGGTGTGAAAGCCCGGTGGATCAGATCAATCTGCCTGGGATTGACACAGGATTTACCGTCAAACCCCAGTTCCTTGACCAGCAACACTTCATTCAGCAGAGTCTCTTCATCACGCATGTCGGAGAAAACCGAATCTATGGCCTGAATTCCGGCCTCTTTGGCCGCCAGCACCAGCAAACTGCGAGCCACAAAGAGTTCGCGTCCGCCGGTAATTTCGTTACCTCTTGTTTTCTCTGTCTTCATTGCTGCCGCAAAATCCTCACCGCCCAACGCAATGGCAATCATACGCGGACTGGCCGTGGCGATTTCATAGGCATTACGCAGCCCTTTTGGACTTTCTATGGAAACCATGATCTTGACTGTGCCAGGCTCAAAACCGTTATCCTGCTCTGCTTTGGAAATGATCCGGTCAATCTGCTGAATCTCCTCGCCGCTCTCCCCTTTGGGCAGGCGGATATAATCCGGCTTGGCAGGCAACAGACTTGCCAGGTCATCCAATCCCCAGGGTGTGCTGATATGGTTAATCCGTACCCCCACCTCACAGGTCCTTCTCAATCTTTTCAGTGCATAATAGACAAGCTGCCTGGCACTGTCTTTCTCGTAAACCGATACAGAGTCCTCCACATCGTAAATGATGCTGTCTGCGCCATATATCGAGGCATCACGCACCAGACCGGCATTGTTTCCGGCCGCATACATGACTGAACGGCGTAATTTTCCCCTGGCTTGCATTTTGGATCTCCTTTATGCCCTAGCACGCAGTATGGCGGTTTTCACTCGCGCTTCGATAACACAGTCAATGGCACCCTTATCATTGATGTGCAGTGTGGCATCTATAATGCCCGCTTCCTGTAAAATGCCGCAGACAAGTTTCTGCAAATGCCTTGCATACTGCTGCTTGGTCGCACTGACCAGATTCAGCTGAATCCCGCTTCCCTCGTCTGCCGGTGCTATTGACACCAGCACATCTGAAGACTCCAGCGTCCCGGCCTGCGCCGCCTTGAACCGTATTATCATAAAACCTCCGGCTAAAGATTTATTCACCAGGCAAACAACTTTGCCCATCTGGTAAGATGATATCAAACTCATTCCATAAGCGGTAATACCAATTATCTATCACATGTCATAATATTTAATTATAGATAACCGCCGGAATAGTGGGTGGGTTATAAACAGACCCTTTCTAAAGCAGTTTTGTAAGAGTCCGATTTGTTATGTTTGATCTTTATCTATTTAGTAGTATGCTTAAAATTATTACAGTTTTTTTGGAGTACCACTATGAGAGCAATAGCTTTAAACTTATTGATAATTCTGCTTGCCATATCTCCTGCAGCCGCTTTTCAACCAGACTCCATCGGCCACATACAGACACTGAATGGCACTGCCACAATACTTCGTGGCAACACATCTATTCCGGCAGCCAAAGCACTGCCCGTATTCCGGGGAGATACAATCCGGACATCAAAAACCGGCTCATTGGGGATTGTGCTTACAGATGACACGACGTTCTCTCTCGGCCCAAACAGTGAAATAGTCATATCAGACTACATGTTCAATCCCAGAGAAGGAAAATTCTCCATGATCACCAAAATGGTAAAAGGAACTTTTTCCTATATTTCCGGGCTAATGGGCAAACTTTCTCCCAACTCGATCAAAATGGATATTCCCAACGCCACAATTTCTGTTCGTGGGACAAAACTCCTGATCAATATTGAGGCCGATTGATGAACAGGTTAATTTTGATTTTACCGGGAATCATTCTGTTTCTGGGACTCTGTTCTGCCTGTACGCCAAAACATACTCATACAGTATTGTTAACTGCGGATCCTGACGGACATGTGGGCAAGGCAGAGGTAACCACGGCAGGCGGCAAACTGCTTCTGGATAGTGCCAATGCAATGACAAGCATTTCAGAACCGAATGCTGCTCCTACTGTAGTAACAACAGCATCTTCCGAGTATATTAATGCAAAATTCGCTCAGGTATTGGCTGTTGAACCTGTGCCATCAGAAAAATTCATTATCTACTTCAATAACAACACCAGTGAAATGACCTCCGAATCCAAGGCAATTTTTCCCCGCATAGTTGATGCAATCGACAAACGTAAAGCTATCAGCATTAAAATCAGCGGCCATGCCGACTCTACAGGATCCGACAAATTAAATATCAAGCTTTCCTGCGCCAGAGCACGTGCCATAAGGGATTTACTTGCCCGGCACGGTATCAGTGCCGAAAACATGGAAGTTTCCTCCCATGGCAAGGGAAATCAGCTTATTCCGACTGCCGACAATGTTGCCGAACCCAGAAACCGCAGAGTCGAGATTATCGTGCGTTAGTCAACTGGTGCCCATGTCCACATCCTTATCCCGCAAACACCCTAAACGCCTTATTCCGTTATGGAGAGGACTGCCGCTGCTTATTGCAGCCGGCCTTTTGCTGACTTTTGGAACAATACTGATATATCTTTTCCCGCCCCTTTTCCTTCAACAGACTGAACTTCTCATGTATGACAATTTACTGGCCAGCCGGATGTCTCCACCAAAAACAGCTGTGCCTGTGATGGTCGGAATTGATGATGCAAGCCTTAAAGCTTATGGGCAATGGCCGTGGCCCCGTTACAGAATTGCAACCCTGGTTCAGCGCCTGAATGAGCTGGGTGCTGATGTAATTGCTTTGGACTTCATCATGCCTGAACCGGACCGGACCTCGCCGGAAGTGATCAAGCTGGAACAACAAAGGGACATGGGGATAAAGGTCTCTGACAGCCTCCTTGCCCGGCAGGACATCAACTCACAACAGCTGGCCAGAGCACTGGCAAATGAAAAAACCATCCTCGGTTACTATTTCGACTTCAGCAACAATTTGCCCGGAACGCCCATTCTGCCCGAAGGACTTATCGTAGCCAGCTCCACCAGCAACCATATTTCCTGGCCAAAGCCTGCAGGCGTCCTGCGTAGCATTACGACTCTGACATCAGCCGCAACCTGTGAGGGCTTCACAAATGCCCAGCATGATATTGACGGAGTACTGCGCAGAGTTCCGCTCATGGCATATTATCAAGGGAGATACTTCCCCTCCCTGACTTTCAGCGCCCTGCTGATGACAACTTCAGAACGGAAGATTCAACTGACAAATGGCGGATCAGAAAACCTGCTGATCTGGGGTAAACGGCAGATCCCGCTTGATCGCAGCGGAAATATCATGATCGACTTCCGCAGCGGAGGTAATACGTTCCGGTATATTTCTGCAAAGGATATTTTAAACGGGACTTATGTTGCAGAAGACCTGAATGGCAAGATCATGTTTGTCGGCGCCTGGGCGCAGGGACTGGGTGATATCCATCAGATACCGGGAGGCCTGACACTTTCAGGACTTGGAGCGCATGCCACAATTGTTGACAATATCCTTTCCGGCACATTTATCTCACGGCCAGACTGGGCCCGTGGGGCTGAGCTGCTTGCTGTTTTTATTCTCGGCATTACCGCCACAGCACTGTTCTGCAGAACAGGTTTCGTCATCTCACTGGTGACCGTTTTTTCAGCAACAGCAGCTGTTTATCTTGGTTCAAGGCAGCTTTTGACTTCTGAAGGAATCTATCTTTCTCCCTTGATGCCCATATTGGTGCTGCTGCTTGTCATGAGTGTATTGAGCCTGATCAAATACGGAATTGAGGCTCGTAACGTTTTGCAACGCAATCGGGACCTGATCGAGGCTCAGGATGCCATCATCATCAGCATGTCTTCTCTGGCCGAAGCCCGGGATGAAGAAACCGGGGGACACATCCTGCGCACCAAGTACTATGTGGAGATTCTTGCCCGGCAGCTGTCTACTTTTCCCCACTATAGTAATCTGGATGAAAACAGCATTGACCTGCTGGCAAAATCCGCACCACTTCACGATATCGGCAAGGTCGGCATACCGGACTATATATTGCACAAACCGACTCCTCTTACGGAAGAAGAGTACGAAATCATGAAGACCCATACGCTGATCGGTGCCGAAGCCCTAAATAGGGCCATCAGTGGTACGGCTCATCCGGAAAATCTGGATTTCTTACGCTTTGCGCAACAGATGATTGAATCACATCACGAAAAATGGGATGGCAGCGGTTATCCGTACGGCCTCAAAGGAACAGATATTCCTCTGGCCGGACGCTTGATGGCGCTGGCAGATGTTTATGATGCATTGGTTTCCAGACGTGTTTACAAGAGAGATTATTCACATGAAGAGGCAAAGGAGGTTATACTCAGGGAAAAAGGTCAATACTTTGATCCTGACGTGGTTTCTGCTTTTGTGAAAAAAAACGAAGAGTTTATCCAGATTGCACAAAAGTTTAGCGATTGATTCAGACTAAATCCAATTCAAAGATGAAACTAAATTACTTCAGCACATGGCTGGCCAGAACTTTCTGTACCTCATAAACATTTACATCTTTATTGAATTTTTTCTCGAGCGGTATCGTATCGCTTCCAACCCATATCTTTAATTCCGCATTCAAATCAAAACTTCCACCTGACTGAACACTGAACTTCATGATTTTACTATACGGTATGGACAGATATTCGATCTGCTTACCCGAAATACCCTGAACTTCCACAATGATCAACCGCTTGTTCGTAAACAGAAAAACATCTCTCATGATTGTAAATCCAACCTCAATGATCTCCCCATCCGATATCAGCTGGCCATATTCGGTATGAAGTTTCCTGTTTTCAGCAGAATCAGAATTTTTGCTACTTCCAGTAAAAAGTCCCATGGACAGAGCCTCTCTATAATATAGTTGTAATATTCAGATCTATCTCAAGGAGCTATTATGCCGAGTTTTTGTCTGAAAACAACCTCAGAAACATAATTTGATTCATTAATCAGTTTCCCGTTATGATAATATCGCACATAAGGTATTTGATCATTGCCCCAAACCTCCTCCTTGAACTTTCTAAATT
>JBGSQR010000556.1:0-3819 GCA_041737975.1 Geobacterales bacterium
TAAAGCTGCAGCCCTTAAAAGCGGATCTTCGGGAAATGTACTTGAGGCCCAGATTTCATAGTCATCCCTTACTCCGTTATTGTTTGCATCTATGCCGGCCAACGCAACCTTCCCTGCCTCACCTGGATCACGAGGCAGCATCTTGCTCATTTTCAGTACATAAGAAGTTGAGATAGGAGCGTACTCCGCCGAATGACAGGATAAATTCGAAAGAATCAAAGAAGAAATCACTATCAATGTCTGCTTAATCTTCACGGCGACACCATTTTTAACGGAAACGAAAAAAGATTATTAAGTTTCATTGCTTCCAAGGGTTTTGTAAGAACAAAGTCCATTCCGGTACCCAAAATTTTCTCAGGTGGAATCACTTGAGAAGAAACACCGACTACATAAGGCCTTTTTGCTCTTTGATACTGGCGAATAAGCTTCGCCGTGCCGAATCCATTCAAGCCGTTGGCCATATCCACGCTTAATATAACGAGGTCATAAGTCGGATCTTTTTCATAAATACTTATGGCATCTGCACCGCTTGTCGAATGAGTGACATCAAAGCCAAACTGTTCCAGCAGTGTCCCTATGCTTATTCTGTTACTTAACTCATCATCAACAACAAGTACCCTTTTAAGCATCAGGCTTTCCTCCACTTTTAACCAGCTGGATTAGACCTCCTCGATGGCCACAAAACACAAACTCTTCGTCTTTAAGAACAGGCCGTTTCCTTCCCAGTAACTTCACCCTGACTCTCTGAGCTTGCTCTTCAATTGAATTACGTTGTTCCATAAAATTTGCACCTCCCGGGATGTATTTTAACGTGTAAATAAACCGCTTATCATAACAATGATTTTTTCAACCTGTCCGCCAAGGTATGTTGCTGCCAGGTAACCCTTTTTAAAAGAGAACGCAGTGAACAAGACAACTAATCCCAAAACCGTCAACTCTTCCGAAAGAGTTTTAGTGCGGTAAACACCGAACCCGATTTTTTTGCCGTAAGGATCTAAGACCGGAACTCCGCCATCACTTAACGAATCTTCAAACACATGCAGAGCACCACCTACAAAACAAAAGAACAAAAGATAATAAGCAACGGAAGTAAAACCAGTGTTCTTGAAAGCCATCCAACAAGCTCCACAAATTAGTAACCACAACCAGGCTAAGTGTGTGACTGTGCGATGCTGAATTGTTCCACCCAGCTCCAGAACATCGGGTAATACCGACCCAATCATAGTAAAGGTTGAGGCGATAAGGCTCCCGGTTACAGAGTAGATAATGCTGAATGAAACTATCTTGTGGTTACGCCACTTCATTTTTTGCCCTTATAATCCCGATAATACTTGCCCTGGTTAGCAACCGGCTCCAAGGAGTATTCCACTCCGGAACCATTAGCTGATGGCTTCGTGAAGTTAAACAAATCGGACTTATTGAAGTCCGGTACCTTCCAAGAAGGCTTTTTTACCGTATTCGCCATCCAAAATATTCCCGCGACAACCATCAGTAGAAAAATCATCTTCAAAAGAACGAAGCCTCTCTGATCGGTTCGAATTGACTTAGCAAAATGCACTCGATTGAACATTGAATGACCTTTATCGGAAGTGGCTTAACATACTTACAGTCTGCAGAGGGGGGGACAAAAAAAGCCAGTTTAAGCATAAAAAATGCCCGTGGTTTCCCACGGGCAAGATGCGGCTAATTGGAGGTAGTACAGCCGCATTGAATTATTTATATTTTCGATACTACTTAACTCGACTAGCTTTTGGTTTTTGCGGCCATTTCAGCTGCTTTTAACTCTTTCAAACCCTTGAAACCTGACGCATTTGGTCCAAGTAGACCCTCGGGAATTACCTGATCAGTAGAGTAACGACCGGCCACCTCTGGCCGACGATAGGGCGGATGATAATAACCATCTACGACAATACAGAAACTACAAACAAACGTACCAACTATTCCAAACAAAACAAGTGACCCTAAAGGCTGGATAATCTGACATAGAACCACCGATATTGCCGATAAACCCGCAAAGAACTCATCAGGCCCCATAAGTCAAAGCATCCGAGCTAATTTATCCAGGTTATTGCTTCCAGCTGCTTCCGCCAACTTGCCAAGAATGTATTTGAGGCTTGCATCTCCATAAATTCTTACAGACTCGCCCGAATTGGAGAGATTGGCATTATATCCTTCACTCATATCGGGATTCGTCATTTGCAGCCCCTTGACATAAACAAATGCAGGCACTGTAGTAATTCCATGTTTCTTATACAACATAGGATCTATAATCATATTCGCGTTCATTGTCTTGCAACTTCCACCAGTACAAGCTCTAGCCCCTGTGTTTATGGCATTAGCTATGTCATTGCAAGCATATGGTGAGCATTGCATCTTCCCGCCCGCCAAAGGATTTGCCATACATGCATATTGGGAACCGTACGGGCAATCAGCAGAGACGACACACTGATTACTTACTGGATCATATTGTACTGCACCATTGCATACCGGCACTGCTTCGCATTTAATAATAGGTAAGCCATTATAGGTAGTTCCGGTAACACAATTATGTACTGCATCTGAAATACAGATATCTAAGTTACCATTCAACTGTATGGTGTTATTCAAGGGAAAGCTGATGTCCTGTTTACAGACAGCGTCTAAAGTGCATTGATTAGAAACAGGATTCCAAGTGTATGTACCGCACTCACTTGCAACATTTTCACATCTGTTTGTTGCAGGGTTGTATGTACCCGTTTCACACGTAGGTGGTGCATGGCAATCATTTGTCGTACCATCCCAAGACCAACCAGAACAGTTTTCGAGTTGGGAAGCTATGCATTTATTTGAGTATGTATTCAGAGTTGCAAATCCGCAATCGGCAGACTTCTGACAAACTCCGTTTGCTACATCGAAGACAAACCCAGGAACATTACAAGCTGTAATCAGCCCTGCATCACATTTATCTGTTACATTATTAAAAACTCCTGGAGTTGCACATGTAATTGATTTGGAACAGAGATTCCCACTTAGAGTGTAACTTGCATCGCAGGAGTTAAGAACTGAAACCGAGCATTTATCTGATGTCGTATCCAAGGCTGTTCCCACAACACATTCAGATGAAACAGTGCATTTCCCCAACCCCGTATTATACGAATATCCAGCAGGGCAAGAATAGGTCGCAGCAGAGGCACAATAATCAATCGCAACGTTAAGAATTCCACCAATTCCGCAAGATGCAGAGGCAACGCAAATACCTCCTACAAGAGAGTATCCACCTGAACAACTTGTTGTTGGATTTTGGTAACAAACATCAGTACCAACATCAAGAAGGCCGTTAGTGCAAGTTGGTGTACTGATGCATTGACCGATTATGCCATCATATGTTGACCCAGCAGGGCAATCTAATATAGTTGAAGAATAACATACGTCATTTGTGCCATCAAAACTGCCGCCCGAGCAAACTGGGTTGACAACACATTTGTCCGCAGCACTATCAAGTGTTGTCCCTGTTGGGCATGTTGCTGATGTGTATGTTGTGGTATTACAAGTTGAACCTATTCGTATTTTAATCAGTGATGTCCTCTATAATACTGCGGGGAAATCAATTCCTAAATTATCTAAAACTGAAGAGGAAGCTTTAAATGCAGGGGATACTTGGCTGGAACAGGATATTTTTAGAGGAAAGCCGAACTGGGAACGGTTAGCAGGTATTTCAACGCAACTCTCCACTGAAGAACAGTCTTTTATTGATAATGAAACACAGGTTTTATGTAGCATGCTTGATGAATGGGAAATTAGCCAAGAACGGGATTTACCTCCTAGGGTATGGGCCTATAT
>JBGSQR010000600.1:0-6671 GCA_041737975.1 Geobacterales bacterium
GAAAGGAAAAACGACCGTCATCCAGCTTTCTGAAAGCGGTGACCGGTGTGTCCATGTCAGCCATAATTTCGCGATAGACAGGTATTAAATTACCACTGGCTGACAATTTCAGAAATTTTGAGTAATCCGGGCAGGCCATACTGACTCCAAAATGGTTGAAAATTAAAAAAATAAAGCTAACATAGGCATAGTACGGGTGTCAAGGTTGGCAGGATTTGTTGTGGGCTGATTGCATTATTTGAATTGTAAAGTATAATTACGAATACAAATGTTTTAATTAGTGTGCTAATGTTGCGCAATCGAAACTGTCTGGGGGGAGCATTCATGAAACAATCAGCCGGCAATATACTGTTGGAGAGCGATACCAATGAGCTGGAAATTGTCGAATTCAGGATTGACGAAGTTGATTGGCACGGCAATGTAATACCTTGTTATTATGGTGTTAATGTTGCCAAAGTGCGTGAAATCATTCGTCTTCCTCAGATGTCAAAAGTAGTAAACGCAAAGCCTGGCGTTGAGGGTATGATTAAGCTGCGCGAAAAAGTGATCACGATCATCAACCTGGCTACTGTTCTTGGCAAGGATACGGGTGACATGGTTGCCGACCGTGTAGTAGTACTGGAATTTAACAACATTATGGTTGGTGTGCTGGTTCATTCAGTGTCCCGTATCTACAGAATTTCCTGGAAAAATGTGGAGCCACCTGCCAGATCGGTTCATAGCGAGCAGGTTACCGGGTTGGTCAAGATGGACAACCGCATTATTCTGGTGCTTGATTTTGAAAAGATTGTGGGCGAGCTTTGCTCCCAGAGCGCATTGAGGCCGATTGATAATGCCGAACTGCAGGATAGGGAAGTTGATGCTCACCGGTCCGAAAAAACAATAGTCGTAGCCGATGATTCTCTCTTTATTCGTAACACGATGTGTTCAACATTGAGGAATGCCGGCTACATAGTTGAAGAGGCTGAAAACGGTGCTTTGGCGTGGGAAATTATTCAGAGAAAAGTCGAAGAGTCTGCCAAAGACGGTACTGATATCAGAAAGATAATTAGTCTGTTGATAACAGATGTGGAAATGCCACAGATGGACGGTCTTCATCTGACTTCTCTGGTCAGGAAGAATGACGCCCTTAAGAATGTGCCGATTGTTATTTTTTCATCACTGGCCTCAGAGGATAACAAACGGAAATGGATCGGGCTTGGTGCCCAACATATTCTGACAAAGCCTGACCTGCCTAATCTGGTCAAGGTTGCTGATGAGCTGGCGGTTTATTAATTTTCTTGACAATAGATTAAGCGCTATGATTTAGTTGGGCACATGAAAACTTACGGCTACTTTACAAATTATTCTTTTTACTTTTGGTTCGGCTATTATTTTAAGCCGTCTGCCCGGGTAGAGGTGTAAGTAAGGGAAACCACCAAATTACACTCACAAAACCGGGGCAGACGGAAGTCTCCCCGGTTTTTTATTGCCGCGATACGCGTGCAAAAGGCCGGGGGATAACCTCCGGCCTTTTGTTTTGTGGAAAAGGGAGTGCAAAATGATCATAGTAATGAAATCAGGTGCGCCAAAAAAAGACCGTGATGAGGTTGTGAAGCGAATCAAGGAACTGGGCTACAAACCGCATATTATTCATGGAGCCACCAGGGATGTAATTGGTGCTGTTGGTGATGAACGGGGCAAGGCGGTTTTGCAAACGCTGGAATCCATGCATGGTGTGGAGAATGTAGTGCCGATCCTGCAGCCTTACAAACTGGCCTCTAAGGAGGTTAAAAAAGAGTCCAGTCTGGTGCGGATTAGTGACAATGTCAGTATCGGCGGCAAGCAGATCATCGTCATGGCCGGGCCATGTTCTGTAGAGAGTGAAAAACAGATTATTGAGACCGCCATAGAGATCAAAAAATCCGGCGCACATATGATTCGTGGCGGCGCATTCAAACCGCGCACCTCACCGTATTCATTTCAGGGGTTGGAAGAGGAGGGGCTTAAATTGCTTGCCAAAGCCAGGGATATCTCCGGCCTGCCTTTTGTTACGGAGGTAATTAATCCCGAGTCCGCCGATCTGGTCGCTGAATATTCCGATATGCTTCAGATCGGCGCCCGCAATTCCCAAAACTTTGCTTTGCTGAAGAAGGTCGGACAGTTGAAACGTCCGGTACTTTTAAAGCGGGGTATGTCAATGACGATTCAGGAATTTCTGATGAGTGCCGAGTACATCATGAGTGAGGGCAATCAGTCGGTGATTCTCTGTGAACGCGGCATCCGTACTTTTGAGACAGCTACGAGAAATACGCTGGATCTCTCCGCGATTCCGGTGTTGAAAGAAAAAACCCACCTGCCGATAGTGATCGATCCTTCCCACGGGACAGGGCATCATCATTATGTGGCACCCATGTGTTACGCAGCTGTCGCAGCTGGTGCGGATGGTTTGATTGTGGAAGTGCATCCAGATCCGGAGCATGCCTCCAGTGACGGACCGCAGTCGCTGAAACCGGTAAAGTTTGATCTGATGATGAAGAAACTGAGATTGTTTGCCGAAGCGGCGGACAGGAGTCTGTAAGGCGGGGACTTGGAAATGGGGACTGGGGACTGGGAAAGGCTTTTACAAGTCCCTAGTCCCTAGTTCCGGATTTTACCTGTCCGGATACATCTTCTCAATCTGCCGGAAAGAGTCGATACACTCCATGAATATTTCAACCAGTTCTGGATCAAACTGCTTTCCTGATTCATTCCTGATTTCACTGATTACCGTATTTTCGTCCCAGGCTTCTTTGTAGCAACGGCTTGATGACAGTGCATCATAGACGTCTGCAAGTGCAACAATTCTTCCGAAAAACGGGATTTCCTCACCTTTCTTACCTTTTGCCCCGCCATTTTCATTCTCATATCCGGGAAGTGGTTGCCGGGTGTGTGGGTCGATGTGTCCCGGATACCCCATTCCGTCCCAGCGCTCGTGGTGATTGATTGCCACGATACTTGCCGATTCATCAAATTCCGAATAGAGATCCGAAAACAGGTTGGCTCCGAAGAGGGTGTGCAGTTTCATTACCTGAAACTCTTCCGGAGTGAAGCGGCCAGGCTTCTTCAGGATTGTGTCTGATATGGCGACTTTGCCCACATCATGCAGCATGGCAGACATGCGCAGGACGTCGCGGTTGCGGTCAATTTCAATTTGCGGGATGCCATGCTTAAACGCCCATGTCTCATACAAGATCACAGAGTATGATGCAACCCGGTTAACGTGTGGGCCAGTTTCCTTTGGGTCGCGCAGTTCTGCCATTTTATTCATGCGCAGGATGATTTCGCGGGTCATTTTGGCGCGTTCGATGGCATTGGCAGCGGTGCTGGCAAAGTAAGTGGTTATGTCTTCCAGCTCTTTTGCAAACGGAATTAACTCGCCATTAACATTCATGGCATTGATCAGCTGTAGCACACCGATTACATCGCCACGGAAATTATTTAAAGGGATTGTCAGCATTGAGCAGGTGCGATAGGACGTTTGCTCGTCATAGGTACTATTGAAGGAAAACGGGTACGACGAATCCAGCTTGTAGACATCCGGTATGTTGAGGAAAACGCCATTGGCTGCCACATAACCTGCAATTGATGCGTTTGTGATCGGTATGCTGAATGTTGAATAGGGTAGTTTGCGTCCAGCAGGTAGCTGTTTCCTGATGGTGTCATTCTGGGCATAGCTGAATCGGAGGGTGCTACCCTCTTTGATATAAATGGAGCCGGCATCGCAGTTGGTAAATGTTCTGGCCTCGTTGAGAATCTTTTCAAGCAGCAGATCAATGTCCTTGATCTGTGAAATTTCAAGTCCAAGATGCAAAATTTGTTTCAGCATGTTTTCCTGATTCTTCATAAATACCTCCTGTGGCAGCCAGTATATTTTAACTTAAAATGTATTTTTAACAAGCAATTCCACATAAGAAGAATTGAACACTTAAGTGGTTTTTCATGTTGCACCGCCCATGTATTTGAATTAAAGTGTTTGAAAGAGTAATTTTACGCGGTGACCTTGTAACAATAAGTAAATATTGAGGTTTTTAAGTTGAGTTCCTGGTTGTGCAGTCTGGGTAGTCATTTGGTGGACGGGGTTCCGGTGGCCAAAAATATCAGATTTCAGGAGGGTTGAATGTTAATTGCCAGGCTTGTGATAATCGTATTTTTATCTTTAATTTTAATTATTCCTGTAAGTGCTGACGCAAACAGTACTTCATCAGTTTATGAAACAGCAATGTCGGAGACTCTCGACGTGTGGCGGGATGGACGTTATGAGCAGCTTTTTGAACGTCTGGCCAAGCGTGGCAAAATATCCAGAGAGCAGTTTGCACGAAAAATGCAGGATGCCCCAGCCAAACCTGCCTGCTGTTGGCAGAAGATGGAGCATTTCAAGCTGTTGAGCGAAAATAAGAAGAGTGCTACGGTGTATGTGAAAATCGGGCTGGAAGGGATGCCTGGTCAGGCTGATTCTGTTACCCGAGAATTCAAACTGTTAAACGAGCATGGGTCCTGGAAAATGCAGCTGAACGATGTCATGGCTCTGGCAGGATTAAGCAAGCAAAAGAACAAGAAGAAATACCATAAGGTGGTTCGATATCACTGAAAATCAAATCTGAGTTCAGCGGAGACAGACATGGAACAGTTGAAGCAGACACCGTTAAATACGAGGCATCGTGACATGCAGGCCCTGATGGCGCCATTTGGCGGATGGGACATGCCGATCCAGTACGAAGGTATCCTGGCTGAACATGCCTGGTGCCGCAATCAGGCAGCGCTGTTTGATATCTGTCATATGGGAGAGTTACTGTTTGAAGGTGATCTGGAGTCTGATGGGTTGGAAGGTGTTTTTACCTTTTCCGTCAAAACAATCCCTATAGGCAGATCCCGTTACGGTTTTCTGTTGAATGAGTCCGGCGGTATCATTGATGATCTGATTGTTTTTCGCCTGACTGAAAACCGGGTCATGATTGTTGTTAATGCCTCAACCTGCGATAATGATTTCGAGGTCATCAAAGGGCGATTGAACGGTGGACAGTTCGTAAATATAACCCCTGAGACAGGCAAGCTGGATCTGCAGGGCCCTCTTTCCCGTCAAATTCTCTCCGACTTTATCGGTCCGGAAATTTCCTCCATTCCTTATTTTAAATTTATCAACATGCAGGTGCTTGGTTCCGATGCAATTGTCAGCCGCACCGGTTATACGGGTGAGCTGGGCTATGAGATCTTTCTGCCTACTGAAAAAGTTTGTGAACTTTGGGACCTGCTATTGAAGGACCAGCGAGTCAAACCGGCCGGTCTTGGTGCTCGTGATCTGTTGAGGCTGGAGGTTGGATATTCCCTATACGGCAGCGATATTGATGAAAGTATAACTCCTCTGGAAGCCGGACTGGAGATGTTTGTCAATTTTGACAAATCTTTCATTGGCAGGCAGGCGCTGCTGGATCAGAAAGCAAAAGGGCTGATTAGGAAAAAAATAGCCTTCAAGGTAAATGGTCGCCGCGCACCTCGCCATGATTACCTGATATCCAGCCATGGCCTTGACGCCGGTAAAGTTACCAGCGGTGTTTTTTCACCGCTGCTGGGCTGCGGGATCGGCCTTGGGTACATCAAGCCAGATCTGGCCGCAGTCGGCACGGAGCTGACTGTCAGTCATGAACGAATAAGTATGGATGCAACAATCTGTGATTTGCCTTTTTATAGCGGCGGATCAATAAGGATGTAGCAGCAATGTTTAGTATTGGAGGTAATATGAAAAGAATCTCGTTTTATTCAATTTTGACCTTGCTGGCATTGTTACTGTCATCACCGGTTTTAGCCGCCCAGAAACCTCAAATTATCAACTACACTGCAAAGATGGTGGAAACCGGGTTTACGGTCAATGTTTATTGGCTATCAGCAAATCCGGTAATTCTTTTGAAGGTAATTGCAGGTGGTCTGCAGAAAGATGTAAAAATTGATGAGAATGATAATCGCAGCAGTATTGACGGTTTCAGTGGTGAGATAACGTTTACCGTACCTGTGCAGAGGGGTATGGGGCAGACGAGCATGCCTTATGCTTTGCAGCTGGAAGATGAACTGCGTCAGAGAAGTGAGATGGTCAATGGTGTTGTTGTAATGACAATGGTGGAACAACCGTCTGTCCAGGACGACTGGGGTAGGCACAATCTAAACCCGGCTCCTTTGTCAGTATTACCGGCACAGGGACTGCCTCAGCAGATACAAGTCAATCCGCAACCTATGCCTAGTCAGCCGATGATGCCGCCTATGCCTGTGATGCAACCGATGCCTATGTCTGCACCAGCCATGCCATCAGGGATGCCCAACAGCATGACGCTTCCCCCTCCCATGCCAACTGATCCCGCCATGATGCAGCAGGGAATTATGCCGCCGCCTGCCATACCTTCCGGCGGTATGATGCCTCAAACGCCAGGGCAGATGTCTCCTTCCATGCCAACTGATCCGGCTATGATGCAGCAAGGAATTATGCCACCACAGACTCCAGGCCAGATGTCTCCACCCATGCCAACCGACCCTGCCTTGATGCAGCAAGGCATGATGCCGCCGCCAGCTATGCCTGCCGGTGTAATGCCTCCTTCCATGCCTGTAACTCCTGCTCCTGATATGTCACCCGCGGCAAATATGCCACCACCCCAATCTCCTGTTCA
>JBGSQR010000608.1:0-6436 GCA_041737975.1 Geobacterales bacterium
GATATGGTTGACACCATGTACGATGCACCTGGTGTCGGATTGGCAGCCCCACAGATTGGTGTTCACCAGCGCGTCATCGTGATCGATATCTCCAGTCGTGATGAACCGGCGGACCTGATTATAGCAATCAATCCGGTAATCGTCCATGCTTCCGGTGAATCGTTTGAGGAAGAGGGTTGCTTGTCAGTTCCCAAATACGCAGCCAATGTGCGCAGACATGCCTCGGTTGTTGTCAAGGCGCTGGATCTGGATGGTAATGAACAGACCTGGCACGCCGAAGATCTGCTTGCAGTGGCATTTCAGCACGAGATCGATCATCTGGAGGGGGTCCTCTTTGTTGATCATCTGTCTCCATTAAAGCGCGACCTGTTCAAGCGCAAGATGCGCAGGATGGCTGAATTAGAAGCATCGGAGGCGAAATGAGCGGTTTGCGCACAATTTTTATGGGGACTCCGGAGTTTGCCTGCCCGACCCTGCAGAAGCTGATTGATCGAAACGAAAACATTCTGGCTGTCATTACCCAACCGGATCGCCCCAAAGGTCGTGGTCAGAAATTGATGCCTCCTCCCGTAAAGGAACTGGCCCTGGCACACGCTATACCGGTCTATCAGCCGGTTAAGGTTCGTGATCCGGAGTTTGTTGAAATTATCCGCGAAATGAAGCCGGATGTGATTGTGGTTGTGGCTTTCGGTCAGATTCTTCCCAAAGCGCTGTTGGATATTCCGCCCATGGGCTGCATTAATGTTCACGCATCACTGCTGCCGCGCTATCGTGGCGCTGCTCCGTTAAACTGGTGTCTGATTGACGGAGAAAAGGAGACAGGTGTAACCACTATGCTGATGGATGTGGGGCTTGATACCGGTCCCATGCTGCTCAAAAGAGCCACCCCCCTTGATGAAAACGAGGATATAGTTTCGCTGCATGATCGCATGTCCGCGATGGGAGCTGAACTGCTGGGTGAAACTCTGGATGGTGTTGTTGAGGGTACCATTAAGCCGGAGCAGCAGGATGATTCCCTGACCTGCTACGCATCTATGCTGAAAAAAGAACATGGACTGATTAACTGGCAGCGCCCGGCTGTTGAAATTCATAACCAGATCCGTGGCCTTGCTGTCTGGCCCTGCGCCTATACATACCTTGACGGCCAGGTGGTCAAGATTTTCCGTTCCCGCGTTGGTGAGGGCAGTGGCCCCGCCGGTACGGTATTGCCGTCTCCGAAAGGCATGCTGGAAGTTGCCTGCCAGTCCGGCAGTCTGTTTTTGGATGAGATGCAGCTTTCTGGCAAAAAACGTCTGGATAGTGCCAGTTTTCTTGCCGGCTGTCCTATTGCTGATGGCACATTGCTTGGTGTAAATATTATGGAGAATGAATAGGTGGCAGATAATCAAGCTGTAAATCAGGTCCCTCGTAAACGACTGTTCATTTCGTTGATGGGCCTGACCTGTGTGACCCTGGTTGCACTGATCTTTCTGGCCTGGTGGATTCCAAACCGTGGTCTGGCAAATATCAATCCCAATCTGCCCAATATAGTCGGTGTCATTATGGCAGTGCTTTCCGGCCTTGCTATTTTGGGAACCGGTCTTCTTGTATTGACTACAGCCTTGGGTAAGGACATCTTTTTTACCCGCTTTATGCGGTTGATCGTCATCAAGTTTCTGTTGCCGATGATCGAGCTGGTGGGGCGCGGTCTGGGGGTCAACAAGGACAGTATTCGGCAGTCCTTTATCGCCATGAATAACAGTCTGGTGGTTTCGCAGCGCCAAAAGATCAGCCCGGATCGCATACTGGTATTGCTGCCCCATTGCATACAGCTGTTTGATTGCGAAATCAAGGTCACCGGGGATATCAACAAATGTGTGCGCTGTGGCCGCTGCGATATCAAGGGCCTGGTGGATCTGGGGCGAAAGTACAATATTGATATTTCCGTGGCCACCGGCGGTACACTGGCGCGGAAAGTCATTGTTGAAAAACGGCCTAAACTGGTTTTGGCAGTGGCCTGTGAACGGGATCTTACCTCCGGAATCAAGGATTGTTACCCGTTGCCGGTAATCGGCATACTAAATGACCGTCCCTTCGGCCCCTGCTTCAACACTACCGTTGATGTCAACAAGATAGATGAGGCCCTCAGCCAGATCATTCTGTCAAAAGACTAAAAATAAAAATAGGTGCGCTTGAAAATGCTTTTGGATTTTCATGCGCACCTTGCTTTTATCAACATGCCAGCCTCACAGCTTTAGCCCGCTTTTTCTCCTAACACCAGATCATAACAGTCCCGGATATTTGCCGTTATCTCTTCATAATCACTGATCAGGCTGGCACCTGGATTCCTCAGTTTTGAGTCGTAGCCCATTCGCAAGGCCAGCTTGTTCATGTAACTTTTTGTGCCTCCCAGTCCACTGACAGAATGATCATGAATGATACGCAGCCTGTTTTCAAGCCGCCGCAGGAATCTGAAACCGGTATACAGTGTTTCGGCCATTTCATCCGGAATAAGTTTTAATGCCCGAATCGCCTTGAGGGCGGCAAAAGTGCCGTTTGTCCGCAGCTCTTCATGACAGCAGCCGTAGCGCAACTGCAGGTACTGAACAATGAACTCCACATCAACTGTCCCGCCCCGGCCGGTTTTAATATTGTAGCTGCCGGCACTTTCCCTGGCCAGTTCATTTTCCATCCGCATGCGCAGGCGGTGGATTTCTTTGCGTCCATCATCATTAATACAGGTTGAGTAGACCGTCCGCAAAATGGCCTGGTTCAGCTGGTCGGTCAGTTTCTGTTCACCCAGTACCACCCGAGCCTTTGTCAGAGCTTGTCTTTCCCAGATTTCCGCCAGTTTATGATGGTATTCCAGGAATGAGTCCAGAGAAGTTACCAATGGCCCGGCGTTACCTGATGGTCTCAAGCGGGTGTCGATCTTGTACACATAGCCTTCGCGTGTCTGCATGGTCAGTATGGAGATGATCTTCTGGGCCAGCTTGGCGAAAAACTCATGGTTTGTAATCGACACTTCGCCATTGGTAGATCCCTGGTGGTCATAGACAAAAATAATATCCATATCAGAATGGTAATTTAGATCACCGCCGCCCATTTTACCCATTGCGATAATTGCCAGGTTCGCCGAATCAAGCCCACTGTCTCCGTGATATTGGGGGCAACCAAATCTCTTCAATTCATCAATAGCCAGTCGGTAGGCTGTGGCAAGGCAGGTTTCACCCAGTAGTGTCAATTGAGTAGTGATTTCAAGTTGGCCAAGTTTGCCATGAATATCATTCAGGCCAATCCGTAAAAACTCCTCATTGCGATAGCGGCGCAAAACATCCAACCGGTCCTCGAAAAATTCCGTCTGCTGTATCAGCGCTTCCAGCTCCATCTCCATCATGTCCTTCTGTTTAACCGTTGAGGCATAGGTTCTTGCAACCATGCTTTCCAGCAATTCCGGGTTTCCAATCAGGATTTTAGAAAGGAATTCAGACATGCCGAACAGAGATAACAGCAGTTTCAATGTGTCACGGTTTTGGGCTAAAAGTGCATAGTAGGAGGAACGACGTCCAAGGCTGGAAAAGAAGCGTTCCAGGTTTGCCAGAGCCATGTCAGGGTCAGGTGATACCGGCAGTTCCTGTACGACAAAAGTCAAGACATCTTCCAACAGCTTGCGGCTCCGCTCGGTCAGGTTGCTCCTGGCCGGGCCGGTGCGTAATGAAAGCAGGTTGTCATAGGCTTTTTCTACATTTTCAAAACGTCTCTCCGCCAGCATGTCCTTGACCAGATCCGCATCTGATGTGGAATCCAGCAGGAATGTTATTTCCGGGTTGAGTGACTGTTGCAGAATATGTTCTCGGGAATAAAAGAGATTTTCAAAAATTGCAGAAACGTTTGAGCGATGAGCCCGCAGAGCGGTCCTGAATTTTTCCAACCCCTCAGACGAGATAAATCCACTGCGCCGGGCCAGAGCCAGCAGCTCATCTTCTTTTGTGGGTAGATTATGGGTTTGACGTTCCTGGACGACCTGGATGCGATGTTCAATAGTTCGAAGAAAACGGTAGGCCGTAGAAAGTTTCTGGTGGTCGGTTTCATTGATCAGGCCCGCCCTGAGCAGTTCGTTCAGTGCCTTGAGGGAGTTCAGTTCCCGCAGGGCCGGTTGTTTGCCTGCAAATACCAGTTGTAGCGCCTGAATGAAAAACTCTATTTCGCGAATACCGCCTTTGCCCAGCTTGAGGTTGATGTCTTTTTCCTGGGAGCGAGAGATGGAAACATCAATTTTTTGCTTCATGATTTTGATGTCTTCAATCAGGTTATAGTCAAGGTTTTTGCGGTAGACAAATGGTTGCAGCATTGTCAGGAGTTGTTCACCCAGTTCCAGAGATCCCGCTACCGGGCGGGCTTTGATCATGGCTGTTCGTTCCCAGGATTGTCCCCATGATTCGTAGTAGATTTCGGCAGAGCGCAGAGAAACCGCCATGTCGCCGGACTTCCCTTCCGGTCTTAGTCCCACGTCAACCCGGAAAACAAAGCCGTCTTCGGTGATTTGAGACAGGGCTTTGCTGATCATTTCTCCCAGCTTGACAAAGAAAGTGTGCAGGGAGACCGATCCTTTTATTGTTGGTACACCATTTAAAATACCGCTGGTTTCACCCTTGTCAGATTCGTAGAAGTAGATAATGTCGATATCGGATGAAAAATTAAGTTCATAACCACCAAGCTTGCCCATACCGATAACGGTCATTTCAGCTTCCCGAGTGCCGCTCTCGTCCAGCATCATTGGTAATCCGTACTCGCTGATCAGACAACTGCGGCAAACTTCATAGGCTACTTGTAGCGATGCCGAAGCCAGATTGGTCAGCTCTGCGGTAACTTCCTCCAGACAGGCCAATCCGTTCAAATCACGAGCTGCGATGCGAAGTATTTCTGAGCGCTTGAATACGCGCAGCACTTTCATCAATTCCGTAAAACCGGTTTCCTGATTGACCTGGGGACGCAAGGCCTTGTACATGTCCTCTGTTGTACGCGACAGATCGATGCCGTCTTTAAGGAAGAGCCAGTGGAAAGATTCCGGTGATTTGAAGATCAGGTTAACAAGAAAGGGTGATGAACCGCAGAGCATGATGAATTGGCAAAGGCGTTTGCGGTGACAGGCAATAGCGGAAAGATTCTCCAGCGGGATAACTCCGGAAAGACGTTCAAAGGTGTTCAACGCCAGATCCGGCTGAGGGGTACGAAGTGAGTTTACCGTAATGCGGTGAAGAGTCTTAATGGGGAAAAACTGCTGGAGAGCAAGCAGGTTATTTGCAGATCGTGAGCCATAAAGATAACCGTGGGACTCCAGGAAAGCGGTCAGCGGGGCAATCCTGTCAACATTGTCAGGGCTGTCCATGATCCGCTTGTACTCTTTATAAAACCTGCGGACCAGCACTTCAATTACCCGCTATTTTACGCAATCCGGAACGGTAGTCATCTTTCACAATGCCGTTTTCTGTGATAATGGCAGTAATATAGCGCGCCGGGGTTACGTCAAAAGAAGGATTGCGCACACAGACTCCGTCAGGAGCGATCTGAATACCTTTAATATGGGTCACTTCGCTTGCCGGACGTTCCTCAATCGGGATTTTACTGCCATCGCTGAGAGACAAATCCAGTGTAGAAACCGGTGCGGCAACATAAAAAGGGATATTGTTCTCTTTGGCAAGTACGGCCACGGAATAGGTGCCGATCTTGTTGGCGGTGTCACCATTTGCCGCAATACGGTCGGCGCCAACCACGCAGCAGGTAATCTCGCCGCGACTCATGAAAAAACCGGCCATGTTGTCAGAGATGAGTGTTGTGGGAATCCCCTCTTTGACAAGCTCCCAGGCGGTCAGCCGTGCGCCCTGCAGCCAGGGGCGGGTTTCGTCGGCAAAAACTTTGATGTTTTTACCAGCTTCATGGGCGGCGCGAATAACTCCCAGGGCAGTGCCGTAACCGGCTGTTGCTAACCCGCCGGCGTTGCAGTGAGTCAGAACTGTTGCCCCTTCAGGAATCAGTGTTGCTCCCCATTTGCCGATGTTCCGACAGATTGTCAGGTCTTCCTGTTCAATGCGGACCGCCTCATCTTTCAATACTTCACGCAGTTGATCAAGTTTGCAGGAACGGTTGGCTTCAGCCACACGCTTCATTCTCTCTATTGCCCAAAATAGATTGACAGCCGTTGGTCGGGTGCGTCCGATCACGTCACAGATGTTTTCCAGTTGACCAAAGAAGGATTCATGTGTGTCTGCAATAATATCCCTTGCCCCAAGGGCGATTCCCATGGCTGCAGCAACACCAATGGCAGGTGCCCCCCTGATAATCATGCCTTTAATGGCCTCTGCCACCGCCTTGTAGTCAGAATATGTGTTGTAAACCTCTTCACCGGGCAGAAGGGTCTGGTCAATCATGATGACGGTGTTGTCGCGCCATTCTATAG
>JBGSQR010000616.1:0-6924 GCA_041737975.1 Geobacterales bacterium
CGCCCAGATCCTATTGGAAAAAGGGAGGCATGTGGATGAAGTCGCCGGATATGTGGAGGAAATTTTTGAACGAGAACTTACGGGAATCGATAGCTTGTGTGACGCTTTGATCCGTGGTGAATATCCAATCTGTTGAATTCAACTTCAGCATACCTGTAAACTCCCTTGTAATTGCCTTTAGTCCAAGCATATAATATAAAACTTAATATTTAATGCGATTTCAGACAGGTCAAAAATGTCCAATAAGCAGCGCCTTGATAAACTTATGATGGAACGCGGTCTGACCCCCTCCAGGGAAAGGGCTCAGGCGTTGATTATGGCCGGTCAGGTTGTGGTTGGTGAACACACAGTTGACAAGGCTGGTCAACAGGTACCGATTGATTCTGATATCCGCATTAAAGGTGAAATACTGCCCTATGTCAGCCGTGGTGGTCTCAAGCTGCGCCGGGCATTGGACGAGTTCCGTATTGATGTCACTGGCCTGGTTGCCATAGATGTGGGAGCCTCAACCGGAGGTTTTACCGATTGTCTGTTGCAGGCCGGCGCGGAAAAGGTTTTTGCTGTTGATGTTGGGTATGGTCAGTTGGCCTGGTCGCTGCGCCAGGACTCTCGTGTCGTCAGCATGGAAAAGACAAATATTCGAAACCTGTTGCCGGAACATCTGGATCAGGTCCCAGACTTAGCCGTTATTGATGCCTCTTTTATATCTCTGTCCAAGGTTTTACTGCCTACCGTCAGCCTGGTAAAACCGGGTGGAAAGATCATTGCCCTGATCAAACCGCAATTTGAAGTCGGTAAAGGCGAAGTGGGCAAGGGGGGCATTGTCCGTGACCCGGCTGCCCATGAAAAGGCTATTGAAGGGGTCCGGCAGGCTGCATTGGGGCTTGGTCTTGTTGTAGAAGGACTCTGCGATTCGCCAATTAAAGGTGCGGATGGCAACCGTGAGTTTCTGATTCTGCTCGTTGTTCCAGAAAAAATGCCAGGAGGATAAACTTGATAAACTGTATTTTCTGCAAGATCATTCGTGGGGAGATTCCTTCCAAAAAAGTATTTGAAGACGAAAGGCTGCTGGTTATTGAGGATATAACTCCCCAGGCGCTGCTGCACCTGTTGTTAATTCCGAAAAAGCATATTGTAAATTGTCTGGATCTGACCGCGCAGGATGATGAAATCATCGGGTATGTAATACGTAAGGCCGGGGAAATTGCCAGTCAGAAGGGATTTGCTGAAAGCGGTTTTCGTCTGGTTCAGAATAATGGTGCCGAAGCCGGGCAATCCGTCTTCCATATTCACTTTCATTTGTTGGCCGGACGGGGTTTTAGCTGGCCTCCGGGCTAACGGATTCATTCAACAGGAGGCTTAGATGAAATTAGTGGTTGTTATGGCGATTGCTATGTTTACAGCAGCACCTGTTCTGGCTGAAACCTATTCCTGGACAGATGACAGCGGTACTATGAATTTTACCGAAGACTATTCACAGGTTCCTAAACAGTATCGAAAGAAAATTGAGATAAGAAGAAACGGGGATAGCAAGTCAACCACTGCTGAAACTTCGGGCGTTGCCAAGGAATCCGTTAAGCCTGCACTTGTTGCGCCTGGCAAGGAGTTGGAAACTCCAAAAGCGAAAACCCCTGATGTCTATGGTGGCAAAAGTCTGGATCAATGGCAGCGTGAACTGGTGGCTGCCGAGACGGAGTCAAAGGCGCTGTACGCCAAAGTCAAGGAACAGGAAGTCTTGATGAATAGCCCTGGCGACAATCCTGAAGGGCTTACAAAAAGAGAACTGGTCGCTCGTTATAATAGTGCTGTAAAGGCGTACAATTCAGCTAACGATCGGTTTAGTGAGATGTTGCTGGCTGCCCGGAAGGCCGGACTTCCATTATAGTTTCGTAGTTTCAATAAGTCGTTTTGCCGGAATACCTAAAACATTTCAATTGAAACATATTTCTGCTATTGTTCTCCAATGGGTGAAAAACTGATCTGCAATAATAAAAAAGCCTACCACGACTATTTTATCGAAGATAAGTTGGAGGCTGGTCTGGTTCTTCAGGGCACTGAAGTCAAGGCATTGAGATCCGGCAAGGCGAACCTGAATGATGCCTTTATGCAGATTCGCAATGGAGAAGCTTTTTTGCATAATCTGCATATTTCTCACTATGAATTTGGCAACATCCAGAACCATGATCCGGATCGAAATCGCAAGCTTTTATTGCACCGCAAAGAGATAGACAGAATGTTTGCCCGGATCCGGGAACAGGGCTACTCTGCCGTTCCATTGAAACTGTATTTCAAGGACGGGCGGGTAAAGGTCGAGATCGGATTAGCCAAAGGTAAAAAGCTTTACGATAAACGTGAAGATATGAAAAAGAAGGATAGCCAGAGAGAAGTTTCTCAGGCTTTGAAAAGCAGAAACCGGGATTAAAAGGCAGGGGGATAGTATTTAGGGTGCAGGGTTTAGTTTTTCACTGTATGCTAACCGCTATACGCTGATTTTCAAATATTTTATGGGGGTGTAAAGTTTTCGACGGGGAAATGAGTTTCTGGATTGCACCGGGTCGGGTACAGGTGGCCGACCTTAATAAACCTGTAACGGCTTAATTGCCGACAATTATAACACTCCTGTTGCACTAGCTGCTTAACAGGCGTCCCCGACTGAGATGCCGATGGTAGGAAGGGGACGTCATTCACTATCGGATAGGGAAGCGCGACGCCCGTAGCGCTGACCGAAACTAAGCGGGACCGCTGGTATGCTGCTTTGTCATTTGCGCAGACATCCGGTTAAATTGAGCAACTGACTAACGGTGTAGTAATTCAGTTTGTAGTTTTTTCGGACGTGGGTTCGACTCCCACCACCTCCACCATACAACAGATAGCGTCCTAACTTATTGAAAGTGGGACGCTATTTCATTTTAAGAGCATCGAGCCCACAGTTCTCCTTAGTTGCCCCCATACCTTGCCATATGGGGAGAACATCACAATGTAAGATCACACTAGAAACCTGTATCAAATCTCAGAGAAGTACTATTTTAGAACTCGTATTCCTTTTGATCTTCACTTATGGTTCAACGGTCATGAGGACTTCAAACGATCCTTAAAGACAAAGAGCCTAAAACAAGCTAGAAGATTATTCAGGGTCTGGAATTATAGAACAGTAAAGACATTTACTTTGATGATGTGTGGAATGCATACCGGGAGTTTTTTTAGCCGCCACGAGCTGTTCCTTTCAGCTTGAGTAATGCCAAGATGAGTACTAACGAGATCGTTCCGCCTACTCCGGCTATTATAAAAGCCCATTTGAGAGTTCCGCCGGCATCTGCAATCCAACCGGAAATTAGTGGTCCAAGTATGGACCCGATACCAAGATAACAGGACCAAATACCGATAATCCCTCCAGCCGCTTCCTTTGGGAAATAATCTGATGCACATGCTGCATACATGGCCCAGCATGCGCCATAGCCTACCCCGAATAAAAACGAGACAATCTGCAACAGGATGCCGCTACTGATAGGCATTCCTAAACTTCCTCCGGTAATTAGAACGGCACAAATTAACATAATACGAGCACGTCCTATTTTGTCTGATAGGGGGCCAAGAATCAGCTTGCCGAAAAGTCCCCCGATTCCCACAATCGTAATCAGGGCCGATGCCGATCCATACGACAGGGAAAGTTCCTGATATGCAAAGGTACTAAGAAAGGTAAATGGGATAATTATGGCAAATCCGTTAAATAAATATGCCATGGCTATCAGCCAGAAAAGGCGGTTTTTCAAAAGTGATTTGTAGCTGAAGGTTGTTTTGTTGTGAAAAATGTTGCCGGATGTGGACGACTTGTCCAAAAGAGTCTTTTGCGGATGGTTACGGATGCAGATAAAGTTAATAACTCCAGCTGCAATGGTTGCCATTCCCATAACTGACCATCCCATCTGCCAATTTGATCCGGCCACAAGTTTTGGAATTACCATACCGGCTGTCATTACCCCAATAGTGCTGCCGGCATCAATCAGCGAGATCACAAGTCCCCTTTTGGAGTCGCTCGTCCATCTCTGGGAGACTACAATTACAGGTCCCCAACAGGCGGCACTGCCAAAACCGGCAATTGCGAAGAATATGGATGCCTGTATAAGAGATGTGGAATATTGCATCAAAAACGTCCCTACCCCCATGATTATAACAAAAAAAGTGAGCAGGTATCGTATGTTGCATCTGTCTGACAATATGCCGATGATCGGTGACAGAAGGCAGTTGGCTATGAAATAGGATGAAAAAATGCTGCCAGCCTGAGCTTTGGTGATGGTTAGCGGTTCCAGCATTTTCGGCAGCAGCGTGCCGTAGCTATACCGTATGGAAAATGCGACAAAAACGGTGAGAAAGCATGCGGTTAATACGGCCATTGCTTGCCATGCAATTTTTTTGCACCACATTCATTACTCCCGATTAAGCTGCAAAAACTTTGTGTGCGAGTTAATTTGAAAGCGAACATGCTTGAAGAATTCTTGACTCTTATTTGTTTGCCTTGTGGCATAAGAAATTTTGTTTACTCAAAATGAATAACATCAGTTGAAATATTATGAACATTTGTTGCAGTCAGTGTGCCAGGCTAAATTATTTGTTAACAGCCGGTTATTATGGATGTTGTCAGCAGCAGTTTCTCGCGTGAGTTCCAGTTTTGATAAGACGTTTCTCGAATTCAACAAAACATTGTTTTCAGGGTGCTATGTAAAACATTAATATCGTGATTTATCATATTGATAATCCACTTATCATCTCTGGAATCCCTTCTTTTTTACCCTAATAAAAAAACAATAATAACAGGTGTTTACCGCTATGTTTGTGTGGCATATTCGTTGCTTTGCACAGGGTGCCGCAAAAAGCTGAACAGCATAAGGGATTTACTTGAAAATCGAAATACCTGAAAGGAAGACGAGCATGAGAGACGAGGTAATGAAGGTCATCAGTGAGCTTGCGCCAGTATTGAAGGGCGATGGCGGCGAGCTTGAACTTAAGGAAATCACCGATGACGGCACTGTTACAATTTGTATGACCGGCTTGTGCGGATCGTGCAATGCAATGCTCTGGACTCATCGCTTGCGAATAGAGCGGGCGATACATAAAAAACTGCCAAATGCGAAAGTGATTGTGAAGGCATAAAAGCCTGACTTCAAATCAACAGGCAGGTTTGGAATCCTGCTCTTCATATTCCTTGAGTTTGCGGTATAGCGTGGCCAGGCCGATATTAAGTTTAGTCGCAGCCACGGCTTTGTTGTCTTCTACTGCACGTAATACTCCAAGAATATAGTCTCTTTCAATTTCATCCAAAGGCCGAATACATTCCGATACCACCGGTTTTAATGTCATGGCCTGTAGTTCACATGGCAAGTCACCAGTATCTATGAATTTGTCCTGGCACATGGCAACAGCAAACTCAATGGTATTCTGAAGCTCCCTGACATTTCCCGGCCAGTTGTAGCGGAGAAGCTGATTGGCAGCATTTGGTGTAAACCCTATGATTGTCCGACCCAGATTATGAGAAATTTTGTTAAGAAAAAAACGTGCCAAAGGAAGAATATCCTCATAGCGATCACTAAGGGGTGGTACGTTCAGTTCTATTACCCGAAGCCTGTAATACAGGTCCTGGCGGAATCGACCGGCTTTTATTTCCTCTGACAAATTGCGATTAGTTGCAGCAACCACTCGTACATTGATGGGACGGGATCTGTTTTCTCCGACACGCCGCACTTCTTTCTCTTGCAGGGCTCGAAGCAGTTTCACCTGCATGCCTGGTGAAACTTCACCGATTTCATCCAGAAAAAGCGTACCTCCGATTGCAGATTCAAATAGCCCTACACGGTCCTTGTCGGCACCGGTGAACGACCCTTTGGCGTGCCCGAACAGTTCACTCTCCAAAAGCGTTTCTGTGAGGGCCCCGCAGTTAAAGGCTACAAAAGGGCGAGCTGCTCGACCGGACTGGTCATGGATAAAATGGGCCATGAGTTCTTTGCCGACACCGCTGTCCCCGGTAATGAGAACCGAAGAGTCAACCTTGGCAATCCTCCAGGCAATATTGATAATTTTTTTCATGGACTCGCTTTTTCCCATGATAATCGGCGGGCTTTCAGTCCCTTCAAGATATGCGAGTTGTTTTTCCCGTTTTTTAAGTTTTATTTCCGTATATTGAAGCTTGTCACTCAATTCTTTAATCAAAGTTGGAAAAGATTCCATCCGGTAATAAACCAGGTGTGGCTCAATTTCCGGCCCCCATTTGTCCTTGAAACGCGCCGTTACATGGCAACTGGCATCGCCCTTCGCACAGCATTTATCCTCTATGAAAATAACTTCCCGGCCCTCAACATATGACGAGTATCCACTGGCAAAAGCAACTTCAGTCCAGCAGACCGGTTCATGTGACTTGCCAATATGCAGCAAATGTTGCTCTGCTTCGTAGCAATCATTCCAAGTGGATGAGATCAGCGGTTCATTGCCTTCTCCATTAGTGCGTATATTGTGATGCACTCCGAGCATGCCGGTCAAAGAATGGAGTTTTGAACCCAGATAGCCTTTTGACTCTTTCCAGACTTCAGGAGGCATGTTTGCATGAATATTCATGGCTGTTCGCCAACCGTTGGCATAACCAAAACGTGTCAAAATACTCCTCGCAGCAAAAATACCCAATGAATCAATAAGCTCTTTTCGCAGCAGGCCCTGTGCGAATGAATTGATAATAAGAGCCCTTTCTCCAAGCAGCTGAATTGCTCCACCCTCTGGGGCGAACGAAAGAAGTTCTCTCAAGTCAATGTCTTCAATTTTCATTAAGCCACCTTTTTATCAAAATGATAAAAGCTATATCAAAATAAAAAAAATTGTCTACCCGCCTAGTGTTTTAATAAGCATATATAAATTTAAAGTGTGTAAATTCATTGAGCGCAT
>JBGSQR010000002.1:0-2632 GCA_041737975.1 Geobacterales bacterium
CAAAGCTGGTGGCTTTTACTGAAACAACGCCGCCAATCCCGCTTAAATCACCCGGGACAGCAATGCCGTTTGAGCCAGCAGGGACAATATCAATAAGCAGTTTTGAATCAGACAAAATATCCATTAATGCTGAAACTCCAGACAATGCTCTATTGATCCTGGGAGAAAAATACTACAAAGGGTGGCAGGCAACGGTCAACGGCAAACCGGCAGAGATTCAGCGGGTAAACCACATCCTGCGCGGAGTCTACCTGACACCGGGCAAACATGTTGTCGAGTTCCGTTTTGATCCAATGCCTTTCAAGATTGGCAAGTATCTGACTCTGGCATCTTTTGTCCTGTTTGCGGTGATGCTGTGGCGGGAATGGAACAGTAGAAAAAAGGGACTTGGAACTAAGGACTAGGAAACAAACTTGACCAATAAACCTGTGACATACGATGAAGTAAGAAAACACGGCTTAAAAATAGATCAACCGCAAAACGGCTACCGTTTTTCCATTGACCCGCTGCTGCTGGCCGATTTTGTCCGCCCATCTACTGAGGCAAAAGTTATTGATCTTGGTACTGGGTGCGGAATCATTCCACTGCTACTGGCAAAACAACACGACAATATCAGCTTGACCGGTATTGATAACAACCTAGAAATGGCGGAAATGGCAAAGAGAAACACTCAGTTAAATGGCCTGGAAAAGCGCATCGAGATCATTGCTGACGACCTGCTTAATCTGCGCAACCGCTTTCCCGTATCCTCCTTTGACCTGGTGGTTTCCAATCCGCCCTACCGCACACCTGGAAGCGGTAAAATCAGCCCCAAACAGGGACGGGATACGGCCCGGCACGAGTCAACCGCCAACCTCAAGGATTTTCTTGCAGCTGCCAAATATCTGGTTAAGCCGACCGGACGGATCTGTTTTGTCTACCACCCTGGGCGCCTGCCAGAATTCATCCAGACCGCCTGCACACTAAATCTGGCACTTTTGAAGCTGAGGATGGTTCACGGCACACTAGGAGCCCCGGCCAAAATCTTTCTCACCGAGATGGCCAAAGGGCGCAAAGGTGATACCGATATTTTGCCGCCTTTGATAGTCTACAAGAATGATGGTTCTTACTCAACTGAAGCAGGACAGATAATTGGTCAGGATCTTATTCGATAAACAAAATCAAAAACCCCGCATAAAGCGGGGCTTCTGATACAGAGTTTAAATCTGTTTAAATATCAAAGGACCTTATGCGGATACTCATAGGTTTCATAAACAGTTTCTTTGCCAAGTACTCCATCAATTTTGGATTGAATATTCTTCCTTTGTTCACATGACAGCCAATTCTCCCAGTCCGTCTCTTTGTCCCAATTGCTAATCACCAGATACTCATTCGTTTTTTTTGTATTTACCAGTGTTTCACCGGAGATATAGCCTTTCTGTCCTGAAACCGCTACACGCAACTGTGTTATCATATCTGCCAAAATGTTTTCCATGCCCTGAGGCACCGTCCTCTTGATCATAACTTTGAACATAATTGATCCCCCTTTCACCTGTTATGAAGTGACTTCATTTTGTTAAGCTATTCAAACTATAGAACGGTTTTGCCAATTGTAAAGGAGTCCAAAACAAAAAAGGCGCTCATAAAAGCGCCTTACATAATAATTTTATATCTAAATTTTAGTTTGGGATTTGTATTAACAACTCCATTTTTCCATATTCACCCACATGAATCGGAAAGCAGAGTACAACTTGCCCTTCCGGCACAGCAATCCCATTTAAATGAGGTATGATTGTAGTTGGCGGGCTAATCTCCATGATTTTACCCATCTGTGATGCTTTGGCAGCGATATTACCACAGACGATGTTAACAAACTCCATTACAGTATCTTCAAGCACTTCTGACGGCTCATCCTCGACACTTTCCTCTCGCAGTATTGCCTTTGCGATAACTTTTTGCAGCCCCTCATTTACAGACAACATGTAGCAGCCTTCAACATCACCACTGAAATCCATAGCAGCTATCATGAAATTTGCTGGTATTACGCTTACAACTTGAGCTTTACCGGAACGGAATTGAATACTAAGTATGCGGGTTATCATTTTGTAAGTCAGATCAACGGCCATCTGCCATATTTCGCTATTTACAACTGTTACAGGAAGCTCAGTTGTACCAGAAACAAAATCGGACTGGTCGGCTTTAAAAGCCTCAAGCTGTTTCTGTAATTGGCCGCTCGTCAAGGCATTTACCAGAACCAGTGCTTCACCTATGTAAAGATGGCTGTTTTTTTGACGCGTAATTACATCGTTTAACTGGTCCTGACTGAGTATGCCCATTTCAACAAGCAAATCTCCCAAGCGCAGATCCTTTGAGAGCTGAGCATTGTGAGCTCGCGTTATATCTGCCTGGGAGACATAGCCTAAATGCAGAGCCATCTCACCAAGCTTGAGATTTTTTCTTTCTTGCAACTCCATGGCCTGAAGGAGGTTTTCACGGGTAACAACCCCGTTTTCAATCAGAAACTGGCCAAAAAATTTTACTGCCATCGTTTTTCCCCTTACTAACTAAGAAGATCTAAAGTTCACGCAATATCTTGAGGACATTCTCGGCTTCAAAAGGCTTGGAGATAACACACTTGGCTCCCAACTTGATT
>JBGSQR010000049.1:0-16625 GCA_041737975.1 Geobacterales bacterium
GCCAACAACAGTTAAAACGTCGCAGGATAAGACCAAACGGCAGGCAGAACGACCACGCAAGCTCAGCTTCAAAGAGGAACGTGAATTGGAGACCATGCCGGACAGAATTGCCGCCTTGGAAGAGGAACAAGATAGTCTGCACACAAAACTTGCAGATCCGGCTTTTTACAAAAATGCGGGCAACGAAATTGTAACGATCAACTCCAGGCTGGAAAATATTGAGCAGGAACTTCTGGAAGTATACAACCGGTGGGAAGAGTTGGAGGCGCTAAAACAATTTAGAACTTGAAACACGAAAGCCCGCAATCATGCGGGCTTTCACAATAGCTTGCCACATTAATTTTCTATTTTTTCAGCCATTTAGCATCCATCAACTTGATGATCCCGTCACTGACATCCTGGGCATCCACACCGTTTGCCAAATAGAGTAATTCACGTTTTACAACTACCAGTGCCAGATTATTTGCTTTCCCATATTCCACAGAAGCCTGCTCTATCGCCTCATATAGCGACTTACTCAACCCTTCCTGTAATGCCTGAAACTCTTTTTCTGCACTTGTGCCAAACTTTTGAAAGGCTTCTACCTTTTTCTGGAAATCCTTGGCTTTTGCTTCTCTCTGGGCAGGAGTCAAACTGGCAATGGTTGCCTCAATGGCCGACTTCTGCTTATCGAGTTGTTTCCGCTTGGCCTGTACCTGAGCCTGAAGTTTTTCCTGTTTTGCCTTGGCCTGTGCTTGAGAAGCCTTTCCCAGACTTGACTCTGAACTGATTTTTGCCATATCGGCATAACCAAGTTTCACCACCGGTTGCATTTTGGGTGCTTCTACCGCCTTGGCTGGCGGCACTGTAACTACAGGAGCTACCGGTTGCAGCTGAATTGACGTTTTCGGAGCATCAGGAACTTTTGCCGACTCTTCGGCAGAAACAAAAAACGGAACAGCTGAAATGGACAACGCAATAGCCAGAATCAATATTTTTTTCATCATAGAGTCCTTATGGCAGGCAATACCCGCAATATTTATTTGAGTTACAGGTTCGCATAATGGCTCTTTTGAAATGAAAAAACAAATTATTTATCAAACTATACGTACCAGTTCGATGTAATACAAATAAACAGCTTGACTTTACCAAGCCGTTTTTTTTATGCTGTAGGACATTCTTAAAGGCAGGGAAGAGGAGTAGTAGTTGTTGAGTGCTTTCCAGAGAGCCGGTGGTTGGTGTGAACCGGTAGGCACAGATGATGAACTCGCCTTGGAGCCGCTACGGTGAATTTAGCAATAACTAGCCGAAGTCGTTCGTCCGCGTAAAGGACGTCAATGAGGTTTGCCGGTAGAGTGGGCAGACGAATTAGGGTGGTACCGCGAAGACATTCAATGCCTTCGCCCCTGTTTGGGGCGGAGGCATTTTTATTTTTGGTACCGGAAATATACATTTATTCAGGTACAATTTACCAGTGACAGTACAAGTGAAAGGAGTCAGACATGACCGTCAGCAATGACCAGAGAATCATCAGGATCTTCGACACAACGCTCAGGGATGGCGAACAGGCCCCCGGCAACAGCATGAACATAGAGGAAAAACTTCGCATCGCCAAGCAGCTTCAAAAACTGAACGTGGATATTATCGAAGCAGGTTTTCCAATCGCCTCAGATGGCGACTTCGAAGCGGTTAAAAAGATTGCCCAGTCCATAAAAGGGCCTCAGATAGCAGGCCTTTGCCGCTCCAATGACAAGGATATTGACCGTGCCTGGGAGGCTTTGAAGTATGCCGGCGAAAAAGGTCGTATTCACACCTTCATAGCCACATCCGATATCCACATGAAATACAAACTGCGCATGGAACCTGACAAGGTCATGGAAGCGGCCATTAAAGCGGTCAAGCGCGCCTGTTCATTTACGCCGAATGTGGAGTTTTCCTGTGAGGATGCAACACGTACCAGACTGCCCTTCCTGGCTGAAATGGTCGAAGCTGTTATCGATGCCGGAGCAACCACTGTTAACATTCCTGACACAGTCGGATACACTATCCCTAACGAGTACTACAATATTATCAAGTATCTGATGGACAATGTCAGAAACATCAACAAAGCGGTCATCTCCGTGCATTGCCATAACGACCTGGGCCTGGCTGTAGCCAACTCAATTGCCGCTGTCCAGGCCGGTGCAGGCCAGGTTGAATGCACTATCAACGGCATTGGCGAACGGGCCGGCAACTGCTCTCTGGAAGAGTTTGTAATGGCTCTTCGTACCAGGCGCGATATCATGCCATTTTACACCAATATCGCAACCGAACAGATCACACACTCCAGCCGCCTGCTTTCCACAGTTACCGGCATTATGGTTCAGCCAAACAAGGCGATTGTCGGGGCAAATGCCTTTGCCCATGAATCCGGCATCCATCAGCATGGCATGATGATGGACAAATCAACCTATGAAATTATGACGCCTGAGTCGGTTGGCCTTTCTGCCAGCGCGTTGGTACTGGGTAAACATTCCGGACGTCATGCCTTTAAAAAACGCCTGGAAGAACTTGGACATGAGCTGAGTGAAGAGTTGCTTCAGCGTGCATTTGACAAGTTTAAGGCTCTTGCAGATCTTAAAAAAGAGGTCTTTGATGAGGACTTGGATGCCATCATCGCTGAAGAAGCACGTGAAGAAGAAAAATACAAACTTGACCACATTACTGTCACTTGCGGTTCCTTTGCCGTTGCAACAGCGACCGTCCAACTTGAAATAGACGGTAAACCTGTGCGCACTGCCGAACTGGGTGATGGTCCGGTTGACGCCACACTTAAGGCGATTAAAAAGCTGACCAAGACCAAGGCCAAACTGGAACAATACAATGTCGGCTCAATTACCGGCGGCACAGATGCCCAGGGAGAAGTAACAGTCAGGGTCTCAGAGGGTCACCATACCGTGGTTGGCAAAGGCTCTTCCACCGACATTATCGAGGCATCAGCCAAGGCATATATTCATGCTCTGAACCGCCTTACCAACAGACAGAAAAGGTTAAGCGACGCCATCTAAACTCTTGAAGATGAGAACAGGATTCAAATGCCATTGACGGCATATCAACAGAGATGATAGAGTTATTAAGTTGCAACTACCTGTTTAAAAGGAGAATTACCATGAAAGAAGAAGTATTGAGGGTACTTGCCCAGGTACGTCCTGCCCTGCAGGCCGATGGCGGTGATGTAGAACTGGTTGAGATAACCGAAGACGGCATCGTCAAGGTAAAACTGAAAGGCGCTTGCGGTTCCTGCCCCATGTCCACCATGACCCTCAAGATGGGAATTGAAAGAGCCATGAAAGAGCAGATCCCTGGTGTCAAGGAAGTCACTCAGGTTTTCTGATATTTCTTCCCATATTTTGCAGAAAGCCCCGCTGGCATACCCAGCGGGGCTTTCTGTTTTCTGGTGATATTTATTTGACTTTGCCTGAAGTTGCGCTAAATTTTAGATATTAATTATTTACAACTTTTCCAGGAGGTAAGCATGAAAAATTCAAAAGCAGAGAAACCGGTCAAAAGTAAAGCGGCAAAACCGGCAGTAATAACTCCTACCCCAAAACCGGTCAAGGAAGTTAAACTGGTTCAATCAGCACAACCCGCCGAGATGGATCAACTGATCCTTGAAAACATCACCCTGATGACCCAGCAACTGAAAACCTTAACCGAGACAGTTGATTCACACCTGCTGAAAACCGCCAGTATCGCTAATCATGTTGTTGCCCTTGAGGCAATCCTGGCTGAAGTAGTCTCCATGACCGGAGTGGATCTGGTAAATGTAAACAGCAGAATCCGGTCAAGAGTAGCAAGCGCATCAGGCATCCCAGGCTCAGCAGATCTGGCGATTGATGTGGCGGCCTATATTGCAGCGCCCAAACCTCGCATTTAGTATAACGTTGGGGTTAAGGCTTAGAAAACCTTGACCCCAGCATGCCTCACCGCAGCGCCAACTCCATTTCCTCCAGCTTTTTGACCCTGTCCCGCAGATCAGCAGCCTTCTCAAACTCCAGGTTTTTTGCGGCAGACAGCATTTCCTTACGCAGTTTTTTGACCAGTTTGGGGATATCCTTTGGAGCTACATCGTAATCCTCAGCAGATTCACCAACGGCAGTTGCCGGAGTATAATAATCCTTTTCCTCCACCGACCCGAGTATGTTGTACATACTCTTTTTAATCGTTTCAGGCGTAATGCCATGTTCCTCATTCCAGGCCAGCTGCCTGATTCGACGCCTTAAAGTCTCGTCTATGCAGGCCTGCATGGATCTGGTTATATTGTCACCATACATCAGCACCCTGCCATTGACATTCCTGGCGGCCCTGCCGCAGGTCTGAATCAAAGAACGGGCTGATCGCAGAAAACCTTCCTTGTCAGCATCCAGTATGGCTACCAGCGACACTTCCGGCAAATCCAATCCTTCGCGCAACAGGTTGATACCGACCAGCACATCAAATTCTCCCATGCGCAGATCACGCAAAATCTGCATCCGCTCGATTGTGACAATATCAGAGTGCAGGTACCTGACCCTGATTCCCAATTCGCGATAATAGTTGGTCAACTCTTCAGACATGCGTTTTGTCAGGGTTGTCACCAGCACCCTTTCACCATTTGCAACGGTAGCACGCACTTCATGCAGCAGATCATCTACCTGACCACTGGCCGGTCGGACGGTAATTTCCGGATCAATCAGGCCGGTGGGACGGATAACCTGCTCAACAAAAACGCCACCGCTCTTTTCCATTTCGTAATCAGCCGGTGTCGCTGAAACATAGACCGCCTGCTTGATCCGCTCTTCAAATTCAGTGAAGTTCAACGGGCGATTATCAAGTGCTGCAGGCAGACGAAAACCGTAGGTTGTCAATGTTTCTTTCCGACTTCGGTCACCGCGGTACATGCCGCCGACCTGCGGAATACTGATGTGAGACTCGTCCACAAACAGTACAAAATCATCCGGAAAATAGTCGATCAGCGTATAAGGCGGCTCACCCACCTTGCGCCCATCAAAGTAGCGTGAATAGTTCTCGATGCCCTGACAAAACCCCATTTCCTCGATCATCTCGATATCAAAAAAAGTGCGCTGTTCAATACGCTGGGCTTCCAGTAGCATATTCTGAGAGCGGAACCAGCGAATACGCTCTTCCAGATCCAGCCTGATCTGTTCGACTGCCTGTTTTTGGGTTTCCTTGTTGGAAACATAATGTGAAGCTGGATAAATTGAACATTTTGTAATCCGTTGCAGAATTGTTCCTCGCAGCGGATCAATTTCACTGATGTTTTCTATCTCATCGCCGAAGAATTCAACCCGGAGAGCCTTATCGTTGTCATAGGCCGGGAAAATCTCGACCACATCTCCACGCACCCGAAATGTACCACGATGAAAATCCGTATCGTTTCGCTCATATTGTATTTCGACCAGTTTTTTCAGCAGAGTGTCACGGCCATATTCTTCACCTTGACGAAAAAAGATATGCAGACTTGCATAGGCTTCCGGCGAACCGATGCCGTAAATGCATGAGACCGACGCCACAATAATCACATCACTTCGCGTCAACAAGCTGCGGGTAGCGGAATGACGCATCTTGTCTATTTCATCATTAATAGCAGAGTCTTTTTCAATGAAGGTATCACTGGTGGGGATATAAGCTTCAGGCTGGTAATAGTCGTAGTAGGAAACAAAAAACTCCACCGCATTTCCAGGGAAGAGTTCTTTCATCTCGCCGTACAACTGAGCGGCCAATGTCTTGTTGGGTGCCAGAATCAGCGCTGGGCGTCCGGTACGGGCAATCACATTTGCCACAGTAAAAGTTTTACCGGAGCCGGTTACACCCAGCAGTGTCTGATGCCGGTCGCCCCGCTCGATCCCTGCAACAAGCTCCTCTATGGCCAGTGGCTGGTCACCGCGCGGTGAGTATTCGGTTGTCAGTTTGAATATGGACAAATCAGTATCCAATACTATTAAACACTAACTGCTTCAAGGGCCTTACGGATTCGTCTGACCGTTTCTTCCTTGCCTAAAGCCACAACTATCTCGCCAATGCCGGGCGCCTGCATCACGCCGGAGAGAGCCAGGCGTATCGGCTGACCGACTTGCGGCATTTTCCAGCTATTTTCCGTGCACAGATCCTTGAAGATTGCATCAAACTCCGGTGATGTTGTTGCTGTCGCTTCGGTCAACTTCTCTGCAGCAGCTCCATAAACGGCCTGCAGATGTGCCTTTTCAAACTTTGCCATTCCGGCTTCGTCATAGGATTCTGGTGCCTTATAATAAAACAGAGCGCCGTCAGCCATCTCCAACATTGTCCTGGCTCGCTCCTGAAGTGTTTTAACAACTCCAGCCAGCAAAGGACCGCCAGCGGCAGGATCAATTCCACGCTCAACTAAAAACGGAACCAGCAGTTCAGCCAGCCGTTGCGGATCTCCATTTTTTATATAATGTGCATTCAGCCAGAGCAGTTTGTCCGTATTGAATACGCTGGCAGAGCGTCCCACATTGCCGATATCAAACTTGGCAATCATTTCGGCTCGGCTGAAGATTTCATCATCACCATTACTCCATCCCAAACGCACAAGATAGTTCATCAGCGCTTCAGGCAGAAACCCCATATCGCGGTATGCTATTACGCTGGTAGCACCATGGCGTTTGGAAAGCCGGGTCTTGTCATCACCCAGAATCATCGGCACATGGGCAAACTGAGGCACAGGAAAGCCGAATGCCTCGTAGAGCTGGACCTGCCTTGGGGTGTTGTTTACATGGTCATCACCGCGAATAACGGTGGTGATCCGCATAATGGCATCATCAATGACAACGCAGAAGTTGTAGGTCGGGGTACCATCTGTACGCTGAATAATCAGATCATCCAGCTCATCATTTGGAAAGGTGATCGTGCCCTTGATCAGGTCATCAAAAGAGGTTACCCCTCCCTGTGGAGCGCGGAAGCGAACTACATAAGGTGCATCTGCAGGCTGATCAGTACGGTCCCGGCAGGTGCCGTCGTACTTGGGCTTGCGCCCGTCTTTCATGGCCTGCTCCCGCTTGGTATCCAATATTTCGGAAGAGCAGTAGCACTTATAGGCTTTGCCGGCATCCAGCAATTTCTGCACATGTTCCTTGTAGAGCGGGAAGCAGTCGGACTGATAAAACGGCCCTTCATCCCAGTCAAGTCCCAGCCACTCCATCCCCTGCAAAATAGCGTCCACGGACTCCTGTGTTGAACGCTCCACATCCGTATCCTCGATGCGCAGAATGAATGTGCCCCCCTGTTTTCTGGCCAGCAACCAATTGAACAGTGCCGTACGGGCACCTCCAACATGCAGGTAGCCGGTAGGGCTTGGTGCAAAACGGACTCTTATATCGGACATGGATTTTCTCCTCACAAATATCTTTAATCGATTAAAATATATTCTATCTCAACACCCTGCAAACCGCAAAAATGTTTCAATTCATTTAGGCTGGACTCAGCAGACGCCCCTGCCAGCTATCACGCCTGACCAATTCGTTAATTACAGCATACCACATCTGATTATTTTTAAGTCCCCAACGAGGAGCGACACTGATTTCCAGAGGAGCTGATCCGTACAGTCGCTGAACCGCTATCCTTGAGGGCAGTCTTTCCAGAAAGTCTGCGGCGGTATTTACATATTCTGAGAGACTGATCGGAATAAATTCGCCACGATAATACATTTCAGCCAGTTCCGTCCCCTCAACCGCATGCAGTTGATGCAGCTTGATGGCGTTGATCGGCAGCGAAGCCATCAAGTCAGCTGCCTGAAGGAATTGATCACTATTTTCGCCGGGAAAACCATGAATCAAATGGGCACAAATATCAAAACCACGCCCTGACGCGCGCTGAACAGTTTGGACAAAATCATCCAGGGTGTGACCACGATTGATTCTGTTCAGAATGTCGTCATCCATGGATTGCAAGCCGAGTTCAAGGCAGACATAGTGAGTTTCTGCAATTTCCGTAAGCAGTTCCAGCGCCTGCCCAGAAAGGGAGTCTGGCCTGGTACCCACAGAAATCCCCAGGACATCCGGATGTTTCAATGCCCGATAATATAGGTCTCGCAGCAGTTCTACCGAAGCATAGGTATTGGTATACTTCTGGAAATAGATCAGAAACTTTTCAGACTTCAGGCGCTGGCGATGATACTCCATACCAGCTGCCATCTGCTCTTCCAAAGGGATGACCGCTACGGTTTCTTTTGGCGAAAAAGAAACATTGTTGCAATATATGCAGCCGCCTGTCCCCTTGCTTCCATCTCGATTGGGACACGTAAAACCGGCGTCAACATTAACTTTGCTGACCCGACATCCGAAACGTCGACGGAGGTAGTGCCCATAGGAGTTTATTCGCAGTTGCGGGTGAATGTTTACATCAGGTATTTGTGGCATGCTCTTCAATCGTTTTAAGCAGGGATACGGTTTCTTTTTTCGGATCAACTGCGCCAATTATGGCAGAAATCAATGCTATGCCTGCGGCACCGCATGACAACACCTGGGCCACATTGGCTGGCTTGATTCCACCTAACGCAAAAACAGGAATAAACAAACTCTGACAGACTTCCTTCAGGGCAAGCCCCCCGAGAGGCTCACCATATGACACCTTGGATGGTGTTTGATAGACCGGCCCAAAGGTAACAAAGTTGGCCCCGTCTGCTTCTGCTCTGCGGGCCTCATCAGTACTGTGTGATGAATAGCCGATCAGCAGATTCGGACCTGCCAGTTTCCTGGCTTCAGCCACTGGAATGCTTCCCACACCCAGATGAACTCCATCAGCTCTAACGGACATGGCGATGTCAACGCGGTCATTGATAAACAGCTTTGCTCCATATTCATATGTCAACTCACGCAGTTCCAGAGCCAGCAAATACATTTCACGGCTGCCAAGGTCTTTTTCCCTCAGTTGCACAGCCTTAATACCACCATCAAGTACTGCCCTAACCACATCAACCAACGGCCTGCCCTCTGTCAGACATCGGTCAGTAATCAGATAGAGAGAAAAATCCACGCCGAACTCTAAACCGGGGTGACCTTTACAGAGATCACTTATCAACCGATCATACCATCCAGAGGGCTGGAGGCATTGGCATAAAGTTTTCTGGGGATACGCCCTGCCTTGTAGGAAAGACGACCGGCAATAACAGCCAACTTCATAGCTTCAGCCATGGCAATCGGGTCCTGAGCACCAGCAATGGCGGTATTCATGAGAACGCCGGCACATCCCAACTCCATTGCAATGGCTGCATCCGATGCAGAGCCCACACCGGCATCCACAATAACCGGGACTTTGATGTTTTCCAGAATAATACGGATATTGTATGGATTACGGATACCCAAACCACTGCCGATCGGAGCCCCAAGAGGCATCACAGCTGCACAGCCCATATCCTCAAGCTTGCGGCACAAAATTACATCATCACTGCAGTAGGGGAGAACCGTAAAGCCCTCTTTAACCAGAACTTTAGCCGCCTTGAGCAGTTCCTCGTTATCCGGGAAAAGAGTTTTTTCATCCCCCAGCACCTCCAGCTTGACAAAGTCGGATAGACCGGCTTCACGAGCCAGACGACAGGTGCGTATGGCATCTTCTGCTGTATAGCAACCGGCAGTATTGGGAAGCAGCGTATATTTTTTCAGGTCAATATGGTCCAGCAGCGACTCTTTGCTGCGGTCGGAAATATTCACACGACGCACGGCAACGGTTATGATTTCAGCGCCTGAAACCTCAATAGCCTTCACCATTTGATGAAAGTCGGCATACTTGCCGGTGCCAACCATTAATCTTGAGTTGAATTCACGCCCGGCAATTATCAATTTATCATTTTGGGTGGACATATCGTTTGTCTCCTGATCAAGCTAAAGTATGAAGTTTATTGTCTGATGTCCTTGTCTAACTAGCCGCCACCGACAAATTGAACAATCTCAATTCTGTCACCGGCAGAAAGATGATGGTTAAGATACTGTGCCTTGGGTACTATATCCATATTCACCTCCACGGCCACTCTTTCCAGACCGACTTGCAATCTTTCCAACAAAAAGGCAATTGAACAGTCATCAGCAACATCAAGCGACTCTCCGTTAACAACAATCTGCATAAACAACCCCCATAAATACAAAAAGCCGCAGAAGCGGCCTGTTAAAATAATAAGTGCGCTTCCCTACGCCGGCATTACCCGGATCAGGTACTAAGGGTCGCGGCCATCGCCGCTCTCAGTCGGAACTCCCCCAGCGTTATGTAACAAATTAATTTATTGGCACCTGACTGTCAATGAATTAATCTTATGTTTGAATGACTTATAATCAACTCCATACTTTGTATTCCCTGTTCCAGAGTAAATACTTGTAAACATAACATGACCCGACCATCCCTCCCCAATTCAAGCCCTCTATTTTACACACAAAACCTTAAGGTTTACCGATGCATACATCTCTAAAGAAGTGCAGAAATGTTGACACCCGCAACTACTGGCGTTATAGTCCTTTAAGATAAAATCAGGATCTTTAATCTGCACAGAAATCAAAATTACCAGATTAACATTAACGAGGTTTCCCCCATGAAAATCAGTTGCCCAAACTGTAACGCCAGCGGAAACATTCCTGAACATGCCATACCGCAAGAAGGCCGCTTCCTTAACTGTCCGAAATGCAACCACGGCTTTACCGTAACCAAACCGAAACCAACTGCCGAAACATATGAGGTTAATGTATGCCCGGCCTGCAACTACAGCACAGATGGTGACGACCGATTCGGCACCTGCCCCAAGTGCGGTGTTGCTATAAAAGCCTTTGTAGAAAGACAGCGCCAGGAAAAACAGAAGATAAAAGAGCAAGAACTACTCAACCCCAAAAACTCTCGGAACGAAGTCCCCCTTGAGGCACCACAGGAAACAGTTTCTCATGTTTCTGAACTGATAGACAATATGCACCCGGTCAATCTGATTGGCTGGGGATGCGCCCTGGCTGCAGTTATTATTCTTGGAATGGGGATTATGAACCTGATTGACTATAATGCAGCAGCCTTACAGAAACAGATTTCATACCAGAGAGATGAACAGGTTTCCGGCTGGTATGTTTTCAGTCGACATGGCCTCATGCCCTGGCTCAAAACCATTTATGGCCTGGCCCTGCTGACTACCACTGTTTTTTTCCTGCAACACCGCGAGCCCGCTTTAAAAGCGCTCTCAATACTGCTGCGCACATTATTTGTGTTTGTGCCGCTGTATCTTATTTTCGGCTTTATTGCCTGGATCCTCCAGCCGATTCCTCACACAATTTCCGGCTATTTTATTGAAATTATAAACATGGTCATAATGTCAGCTCTATTTTGCATCCCCTTATTTTTGATCGATAATTTCCTTAAAGACAAAAGAGTCGTTTCGGTCGTCAAATTGCCATTTCAATCTTAGGTCCTGCCCGGGTTCAACAATAGATTGTTCTGATTCTACCTGCGTTGACAAAGATTTTTGCGCATTAGATTTTTGCCCTTGCTTGACTTAAATTTTAAAAGCAGTGACGGCTTTTGATCAGCCGAAAAACGGCTAAGCAGTGTTTTTTTGAGAGACCACAGAAGGGCAAAATGGATGCTTTTCCCCTAACCTTAATACTAGCTCTACTTTTTCTGGTTGGACTGCTGGCAGGCCTGATAGACTCGATTGCCGGTGGTGGCGGCCTAATTACCGTACCCGTCTTGCTGGGCATTGGCCTGCCACCCCAGATTGCACTTGGCACCAACAAGCTTCAGAGCAGCTTCGGTTCCGGCAGCGCCATGTTGACATTTATCCGCTCCGGCAAAGTAAAATTAAGCGACTGCTATACAGGTATAACTTTCACTGCAATCGGTGCGGCCTCTGGCGCAATTGCCATCCAGATGCTGGATCCATCTTTTTTACGAAAACTCATTCCCTGGTTGTTAATCACTATTGTGATCTACACCATCATGACCCCTCGCTTGGGGTTTGACGACATACACCCCCGTATGCAACAGGGTCCTTTTTTCCTGCTGGTCGGGTTTACACTTGGATTTTATGACGGTTTTTTCGGACCAGGCACCGGCTCTTTCTGGGTGATGCTACTTATATTTGCCCTCGGCTTCAACATGACCAAAGCGACCGCTTATACTAAAGTTATGAATTTTACCAGCAATATTGCTTCACTGATTTTCTTTATTGCCGGCGGCTCAGTTCTCTGGAGAGAGGGTCTTATAATGGGGGCTGGGCAATTCATAGGCGGCAGGATAGGTGCACATATCGTCGTGTCAAAAGGGACTCGATTTATCAGGCCACTCTTCATTTTGATGGTTCTGGCCATAACCGCCCGCCTGATTTGGCAGAACTTTAATAGCACCCCATGACTGCAGCTTTAAAACGAGGAGGCATACTTATATGCGTCTTTTGGAGGTTTTGTGACATCAATCAAGGAAGAACTCAGCATTTCCATAGACGAGGCGGAATGGAGCTGGCTACATGCCCATCTGGAACGTGGCGGACTGATCCTGGTCTCCGACAGCATTGAGCTGTCTGAAGCAGCAATCATGATCGCCAATGACAATACTGAAATCATCAGTGAGTGGGTCAATACGGGTAAAATCGGCAAACCGACCATTTCGCAGGTTGACCACTGGAACAATGAAAAGCAAAAAAAATTCTCCATGTTGATTGTCAGCCCTTTTGTCCTTATCCAGGAAAAACTGCCAACAACGCACTAAAGCAATTAATTTAGCTTTACATTTTACTCAAGCATTCTGATTATTTCTGTAACCACTAGATAACGGAGCAATCTGGATGATCCGTTTAAAAAGCGTTAAAACACGACTAAGTATTGCTGTTTCTCTACTGATTATTGTTTTAATCGGTATTGTTTCTTATGTGACGTTATCCCACTTCGGAGCTTCCACCAAAAAACTGATTGAGCAGCAACAATTTTCAACCGTTTTTCTGCTTGCCAATGAAATCGACGACAAACTTACAAACGCACTCGATCAACTGGTTACTCTTTCCCAAAAGTTCCCCCCGGAAAACATCCAAAACGTCAAGAAGGCAAACAACTTTCTTGACACTCACAATGCAAACAAAACAGTCTTCAATAATGGTATTTTTCTGTTCAACAAAAACGGCATTATGGTTGCGGAAACCCAAAAACCGGCTAGAACCGGACATGATTACAGTTACAGAGAGTACCTAAAATCAACCCTCGAACTTCGTAAACCCTATATTGGTGATCCGTACTTTTCAACGCAGCATCATAAACATCCGGCGGTTATGCTTACCGTCCCCATATTCAATCATGATGGCCAAATTGCAGGCATCCTGGCAGGTAGTATCGACCTGTTTTCAGACAATGTGTTAGGTCGCCTTATCAACATGAAAAATGGAGAAAGTGGATTCTTTTTCCTGATCACCAAAGACCGCAACATAATACTTCATCCCAACAAAAACCGAATTTTAAGTAGAGACATTGCAGAAGGTGCAAACATCGCCCTGGACAAGGCCGTGAAAGGATTTGAGGGAGCCGAGGAGACCATTACTTCAACAGGCATCAAGGCGCTGTCTGCATACAAATCGCTCAAGGCAAAGGATTGGCTTGTCGGTGCCGTTTACCCAGTCAAAGAAGCCTTTGCTCCATTTTACAAAGCAAGGACGGCACTGCTGATCACCCTATCCATAATCACTCTTTTTGTTACTGCCATCATCTGGTCCCTGATGAATATACTAACCAAACCTTTCCTCGATTTCACCAAACACGTTGAATCAATTTCCACTAAAGCTGGGAGTGACAGACTTATTACTATAGAGTCAACCGATGAAATTGCCAGACTTGCTGCAGCATTCAATAAAATGGTCACAGACCTTGACCATCAGCAAGCGGAGCTTTTATCCAGCAAAGAACATCTGTCCGTAACATTACGGTCAATTGCGGATGGAGTTATTGTTACCGATATCAGCAGCAATCTGGTTTTGATAAATAGAGTCGCCGAAACACTTACCGGGTGGACTCAGGACGAGGTTTTTGGATCTCCGCTTAACAGCTTTTTTGCCATATATGATGAAAAAACCCGTCGCCCCATAACTCATACAGTTGACCAGGTCTTAATGAATGACGCGATCACAAGCAAGCCGGTTTATTCAATACTTGTTTCAAGGGATGGAATTGAATATTTAACTGCCAACAGCTTTGCGCCTATTCACAATTCAAGTAATGTTGTCATAGGAGCAGTCCTTGTTTTTCAAGACATCACTGAAAAAAGGCGTTTACAGGATGAAAATATCCGTTCAGACAAGCTCGAATCAATCGGTGTCCTGGCCGGCGGCATTGCCCATGATTTTAACAACCTTCTGACATCTATACTTGGCAACATTTCTCTGGCAAAGATGATGATCAAAAGCAACCCGGAGCAACTCCAAGAACGACTGGCATCTGCCGAATTTGCATCTTTGCGTGCAAGAGACCTGACAAAACGCCTATTAACTTTTTCACAAGGCGGAGCGCCTATCCGCAAGACGTTCAGTTTTTCTGAGCTGCTGAAAAACTATGCAGGATTGGCTTTAAGTGGATCAAATGCAATTTACGATCTTCGCATCCAAGACAATTTATGGCCAATAAATGCCGACTTTGGCCAGATGGGGCAGGTCATCAGCAACCTGCTCATAAATGCAGATCAATCAATGCCTGATGGTGGCAAGATTTCCATAGAATGCAGCAACCTTGAATTATTTCACTCAGCCCAGCAACCACTTCTGCCTGGCAAATATCTGATGCTAAGAATTTCTGACGAAGGCCAGGGAATTCATGAAGAACATATCAATAAAATCTTCGAGCCCTACTTCACCCAGAAAAAAGATGGTCGAGGGCTGGGCCTAGCGACGGTCTATTCAATTGTACAAAATCACAATGGTCACATAACCGTTGATTCGGAAATTGGCGTAGGAACTATTTTTACTGTATATTTGCCAGCTTCTGATAAATTTCCTGCTATTGCTTCCGCCGACAAAACCAGCATACTGCAGGGCAAAGGAAATATTCTGATAATGGATGATGAGGAGTGCATAAGACAAATAGCCGGTAAAATGCTTTGCCATATCGGTTTTACAGTCGATTTTGCAAAAGATGGGGATGAAACCGTCAGCATGTTCAATCATGCACTTCGCAACGGGAGAACTTATGACTTGGTAATAATGGATCTGACAATTCCAGGAGGGATGGGTGGCAAGGAAACAATCACCAAAATAAAAGAGATCTATCCAAAGGTCAGAGCACTTGTATCAAGCGGTTATTCCAGTGACCCTATTTTATCAGACTATGCTAACTACGGATTTCTTGGTGTTGTTCTTAAACCTTACAAAGTTGAAGAGCTCTGTATGGCTGTTATTGACACCTTGAAAATCAAGATTTAATCCTTTAAGCAGGTACTTAAAAGGCCCTTTCCGAATAGTCAGAAAGGGCCTTTATTTTAGAAACTACCTGTTGAGACTACTTGTCTTCACAAGTGAAGTTTGCCTCAATACGACGATTTTGTGCTTTGCCTTCTTTAGTCTTGTTGCTTGCTACCGGCTTTGTCAAGCCATAGCCTTTGGCTGAAATTCTGCTGGCATCAACGCCGAACTTGTCAACCATATACTTTTTAACACTGTCGGCACGACGCTGAGAAAGCTTCTGGTTAAGTGCCTTGCTACCCACATTGTCAGTATGACCGGAAATTTCACCTTTGGCTTTAGGGAATTCAGCCAGGAAATCTCCCAGTGACTTTAATTCTGCATCATACTTAGGTTTAATGTCCGCTTTGTTTGTATCAAATGCTATGGCGATTACTGCCGGCTTACTGCAGAATCTTTCTGCCGCAGCCGAGGCCTTTGGCTGTACAGCTTCGATAACAACTGGCGGCGGTGGAGGAGCGGGCATTGAGACGCCAATCATTGCTGAACTGTTTGTTGAACCGCCATCGCCAACGCAAGTCAAAGCATAGGAAGTATTATCAGCAGGTGTGATGCTCATGGTGCCCTGAGTAGCGACAGCACCGATACCAGGCTTGATATTGCAACTGGAGGCATTTTTGGAACTCCAGCTCAATGTTGCTGGCTGTCCTTTGAGAATGGAAGACGGCACTACATTCAAGCTGCTTGTTGGGGCAACCGGTGCAGGTTTCACAACAGCTTTCGGTACTTCCACGACAGGTGCTGGCGCGGGCTCTACTGGCTTCATAGCAGGCTTTACTCCGCCGAACGGGATGTAGGCACCCAGGGTATACTCGGCTTCATTATACTTTCCCCCGCTTACCTGGTAAAAAATATGACGAACATCGGCTCTGAGAGCAAAATTATCATTTAAAAAGTATTTTGCACCAACTCCATAATCAATGGCACCGTGAGTTTTCTTAAAAATACCGGCTTTATCCGTATTGAATCCTGCATACCCGGCGGCGATATATGGTACTAACTTGTTGTCAGGCATGAAATGATAAAGCAGTTCACCGCCATAACGATAAAAATTAACACTATCCGCTTTAGGTACATAATCAAACAAACCTTCAATACCAATTGCTTTGGTGAAATTGTACCCTAATCTGCCACCAACAACAGGCTTTGTATTCATGCCGGATTTATTGGTATTTTCTGAAGTATACCCGCCAAC
>JBGSQR010000260.1:0-5787 GCA_041737975.1 Geobacterales bacterium
CAGCGGCAGATTTTCGCTGACACTGTTCAACAGATCAATTTCTTTCTGTTGAGACTGCGGCTCAATCATTGACACAACCTCACCGGACAACGACCTGGCACTGAAACGGCTCAGGTTGATTTCGTCACGGCCGGCTTCTATGCGTGACAGGTCAAGAATATCATTAATCAGTTCCAGCAGATTTCTGCCATTACGTTCAATAACTTCCAGGTAGCTGTAATCTTCCTCCGGAATTGAATTGGCCAGGCGCCGATTAAGCACACCGGCCAGGGCGATGACAGAGTTCAGCGGAGTTCGCAGTTCATGACTCATATTGGAAAGGAAAGCGCTTTTCAGCCGGTTGGCTTCGTCCAGCTGATTCTTCTGCATCTCCAGTTCCACATTCTGCTCAACCATTTCGTCTTTCTGGGCCATGATCTCGCGTTTCTGGGCATCCAGTTCGCTGTTTTGACGTTCCAGTCTGGAAGAGAAATCCCTGATCTGCTGCAGAACCAGCACACCGTTCAAACGAGCGGTCATAATCGGCCACACATCGTCAACCAGTCGCAAGGCGGCGTCACTGTATGCCCTGATACCGGACAGTGATACGATTGCAACCACTCCCTGATCGGAAAGAATCGGAATTGTAATAATTTCTCTCGGCTTGAAATCACCGTTTATCGCAGAGAAGCTGAAACGTGAATCTTCCGGGATGTCTTTGATATGCTGGATTTGGAGAGTTACCAGTGCAGCACCGAACTCACCTTCGCAACCGGTGGCGGAAAATGAGGTACGTTTATCAGCAGCTAAGCCAATGGACTCAAAGTGTTCATAAGCTGTTTTCAAGTCATTAATCAGGTAGATCGCCCCGACCTGGGACCCGGTATGTTGTAACAGTGCCTTCAGCAGTTCATGGCAGAAGGGATGCAGCTCATCTTCCTGCAACATAATATTGGCCATTGTGGCACTATTTTCCCTGCCCGAAAATTCTGCCTGAACCGATTCGGCCAAGGCATTGAAGGATCGGGATAACATTCCAAACTCATTGACAGACACATAACTGCTGCGGACGTCCAGATTACCGCTGCGATACTGTTCTGCCAGCAGAGCCAATTCTTTCAATGGTTCTTTGATGCCTTTCATCAGGAAATATCCGACAGAAACCATAATCAACAGGATCGTTCCCAGCAAAATTGACAATCGAACTCTCAACTCCTGATTTTTCTGTTTTGCATCTTTATAAAACTGTTCGCCTTTGTTAAGGGCAAAATCACTTACCTTGTTCAACTGCGCAAACATCTGTTCTCTTTGGATGCTAATATTGCCATTTTCATTGATACTTATGGCTGAATCACCGCGCTTTCCTGCTTTAATCAGACCAATATTTTCATCAATTGCAGTTTTCCACTTCACAAAATAATTTTGCGCCGACTCAACATCTTCCTTTGGCCCCAGATAGCTTTTGCGCATAATTTCAAACTGCCTGGTGGCATTAGCCGCATAAACTTCAATGTTCTGCAAGGATGACTGTTTCACCTGGTTTTTGTCGGTCAGGACCAGATTCCTGAATTCCAGCCGGATATTCAACACATCCGACTTGAGCTCACCAAGTGCTCTACGGACGGTAAGCGGATGTTCATACATACCTCTGGTGTTCTGCCAGAGTATGTCTGCCTGAAACCAGGCAACAACACCGAGAAACGCCACCAACAGAAAAATAGTACCGAAGCCAATGCGTAGCTGAGTGCCGATTTTCATATCCTTCAGATTCATCGATGACCTCTATGCGTAGTTTTTTTAAAGATAGGCGATGGTTTAGAAAAGCTGGCAAATCCACCATGCTTTTCCACAATGGATATTTCAGCTTCACCGGTAACAAGAATCCTCTCAACAGAGAGAGAACGTGAAACTTTCTCCAATACAAGGCGACGGGTTTCCGGGCGGTAATAAAACAGCAGGTTACTGCAAAAGACTATATCAAAATCGCCGTAAATACTGACCGGAGGGGAGATGGAACTTTGATCAAGCAGTTCAAAAAGAGAAAAATTAACCATTTTTTTCAAACGATCATCCAATGAATAGGAGTCACTCTGCCGGGTGAAATATTTTTCAAGGTGCTTCAACCGCACATTTCGTAACGCCGCAGCGTCATACACACCCTTTTGAGCGCATTCCAGCTCGCTGTAGCTGCGATCGGTGGCAAAGACACGAAAAGAAACTTTTTCTGCAAGATCGGCAGTCATTTCATCCAGCAGAATTGCTATGGAATAAGCTTCCTGTCCGGCGGCACAACCGGCCGACCAGATTCTTATTTCCGTACCATTTTTCTGTTTTGCTGCTATCAGGCCGGGCAAAATATGCTGTTCAAGCAGGGCGAAAGCCAGCTGGTTTCTGAAAAATTCGCTATAGGATATTTGAAGGGATTGAAATAAAAGGTCTGTTTCAGGATTGTTATCTAAAAGGAAGGAGCCGTATTCTTTTGCATTGGAGATACCGGTTTCGGACATTCGTGTTTCGATTGTCCTCAACAAAAAGGCCGTATCATACCGTGAGAGGTCATCATCCCGAGTCTGGCCAATTAACAGAATAATTTTGTCCAGTTCTTTTTTCATTAGGCGACGATATATAAGCGGCTACAGGTTGTCAAGGCAGGAATGAAGTAACTGATTTTCCCCTCACCCGGCCTTCGGCCACCCTCTCCCAGAGGTAGAGGGTTTGGTTATGATCCCTTCTTCCTCTGGACCCTCTGGGGCCTAAAGGAGAAGGTGCCCCGGAGGGGCGGATGAGGGCGAAAAATCACCACAAATCAATGGATGGCAAGGCCTGCTGCTGTCTCTCTATTGACTGTTGCCAGCAGTCACGATCACGCATAGCCAGTTTTTTGCTGCTACCGGGACTGATCTTTCTGCGGTGAACCGCAAAATCGCCATTAGAAAAATGAATTACCCGGCCGAAACTTCCCTCCAGGTCTTCCGCATCAACCGGAATCCCTTCGCTGGCCAGATATTCCCGGATGAATTTACTATTGACCTGTCCCACACACATAAAATTACTGAACTCGGTTTCCTTGTAGGAGATTGTGGCGCCACCAAAAACCTTGGCCCGTAACAACCTGCGGTTGGTCCCCTTGGCCATCATGTCGTTGATCAGCAGTTCCATGGCATGGATGCCGTATCGACCGGCCTCGGAGATATGTAACGGCATGTCGCGGGAGTAACGTGTATTGCTGAGCATGAAATGATTCATACCGATCAGCTGTCTTTTGGGATCATACAAACAGGCGGCGACACAGGAACCGAGCAGGGTTGATATAACTCCAGGCTTGCTGGTGGAATAGTATTCACCAGGGTCTATTGTTACCCGTTCACAACCTTGATAAATTTCAGTTCTCATGATTTGGATCCCGGCACTTTAAAAGCTAATCTGACTAGTACGAATCTTCCACTAATCCCTTCTCCCTGAGGACCCTCTGGGGCCTAAAGGAGAAGGTGGCCGTAGGCCGGATGAGGGGGCAGCTGAACCATGGGAATCCACCTCAGCCCCCTCACCCTAGCCCTCTCCCTCATGGAGAGGGGACTGTTTAGTAGCCGTAGCGGAAGATTGATACTAATCAGGAAACTAGTTATCCAGAACTTCACGCACCTTTTGCGCCAATTCATTAATTGAAAAAGGCTTTTGAATAAAATCCACCCCTTGTTCCAGTATTCCACGTTTTGCTATCACGTCGGCAGTATAGCCGGACATGTACAGAACCTTAATTTGCGGATTCATGACTAAAATTTGTTGTGCCAACTCTCTGCCGTTGATATTCGGCATAATAACATCAACAATCATCAGTTGGAACTGATCGTGATGTGCAGCCGCCAATGATTTTGCCGCCTCGGAACTGTCTGCCGCAAGGACTGTATAACCCTTTTTTTCAAGCATCTTGGTGGTCATCTTCAGAATTGCAGGTTCATCCTCCACCAAAAGTATAGTTTCCTCGCCGTTCAGGGCTTGCTCCTGAATTGGCTGTAGCTGATCATGTTCCATACTGCAGAGATGCCGAGGGAGATAAACTGTAAATATAGTACCATTTCCAGGTTCACTGTAAACATTGATATACCCGTTATTCTGTTTGACGGCTCCATATACCGTAGCCAAGCCCAGTCCGGTTCCTTCACCGACCGCTTTGGTAGTAAAAAACGGCTCAAAAATATGTGCCTGAGTTTCCCTGTCCATACCACAACCGTCATCGCTGACTGAGAAACAGACATAATCTCCAGGCTCAAAGTCGGCATGCTGCGAAATATCGTTACTATTTACAGAAACCATTCTGGTCTCAATGGTTATATTACCTGTATCAACAATAGAGTCGCGGGCATTGACACACAGATTGGCCAGCATCTGGTCAATCTGGGACGGATCAACCTTGACAGGCCAGAGATTCTCCTCCGGCTGCCACGTCAGCTGAATATGCTCACCGATCAGACGCTGCAGCATTTTGATCATACCGCTGATTGTGTCGTTAAGATCAAGAACTTTAGGCAGTACAGTCTGCTTTCTGGCAAAGGCCAGCAACTGCCTTGTCAACTCGGCGGAACGTACGGCAGCACTGCGAATTTCTTCCAGATCAGCATAAAACGGCTGTGATGGCTCCAGCTCCGTCAGTGCCAAATCCGCATGGCCAAGTATTACCCCCAGCATATTGTTGAAATCATGGGCCACCCCGCCTGCTAACCGCCCGACCGACTCCATTTTTTGAGCCTGGAACAGCTGCGCCTCCAGTTCAAACTTTTCCTGTAAGGCTTTTTTGTGTTCGGAAATATCCTGAATCATCACAATAACGCCTTCCTCGACATTTTCAGCATTCACGGCCCGCCCTATCAGGCTGCACCAGATCAGACTGCCGTCTTTCTTCCTCATTTCTGTTTCTGTAGTATAGGTAATGCCCTTAGCAATCGCCTCGTAACCTTCCTTGCCAAATCGCTGGTAGTCAAACTCAGATTTATAGAAAACGGCAGTATTCATTCCCAAAAGTTCTCCGGCTTCATAACCGAAGATCTTATAAGAGGCCTGGTTAGCCAGCTCCACGGTCCTGTTTTTCAAAAAACAGGCGCCAACCGGCATCAGATCAAAAATGAGCCGCTGCCTGTTTCTAAGCTGTTGAGTATCTACTGTCTTCTGCGTTAGCCGTCCATCAAGTTCCTTTGACAGCTTTTCCAGCAGATTGTTATTCTTTACCAGTTCACGCTGCAGGTTGATCAGTTCGTTATTAACAGATCCGATCTGCTCAAGTGCGCGGCTTTCAGTCAGCATTAATTTTTCACAGAATAGAATATGCCCGCCATCAGTACCGATCAGATAACAATTAATAACACCGTCGATTCCGGTTTTACGACTGCAGGGCAGGCGATACTCCTGACCGCTCTGAAGTTCACACCCCTCCAGGTCAATAAAATCGCTAATCGGTTTACCCACAGGTTTATGACCAGGGCAGAACATGCGAATAAATCCGTTATTGCAGTCCAGTATATTCCACTCATGATCAAGCTGGACCGTCCCCATACAGCTTGACCTGGCCAGATAGTCTTCCACCTGATTGAAATTTTTTGACAGATCATCTTTAAGCATAGACACTTACTCCCACTACAACCTCAAATTACCTGGAACCTGCAAGGCACAATTAATTCAACTGAGTAGAACTAATCTGCCGCTTGTTCCTTCTCCATGAGGGAGAAGGTGGCCGAAGGCCGGATGAGGGGGCAGCAGTGCCAGATAAATCAGCAGTTCCCCCTCACCCTGGCCCTCTCCCTCAGGGAGAGGGGA
>JBGSQR010000065.1:0-7339 GCA_041737975.1 Geobacterales bacterium
TCCTTTATCAGCCGGGCCGACGGCCTTGTGGCAGCAAGCACCGGACCGCTCCATATAGCTGCAGCACTGGGAAAGGTCGCTGTAGGGCTGTTTGCACCCATGCAGCCGATTCACCCGGGACGCTGGTCACCGTTGGGGATAAGAGCCGGACATCTGGTTATGGATAAACAGTGCCAGCAATGTCGCCACGATAGTCGCTGTGCCTGCATTGAAAGTATCAAGCCTGCAGATGTTATTCTGAAACTGGAACAACTGACGACAACATCCTCACCCCATCCCCCTCCTAACCTCCCCCTTGAAGGGGAAGGAATATAGTCAAAATCCCCTCCCCTTCAGGGGGAGGGCTAGGGTGGGGGTGGGGTAGATTGTAATAATCACACCACTATCACAGAGAATAGCAACTATGCCTTTACGGATTCTACATGTTTTATCTTCAAACTTTTTTGCCGGGTCAGTGGCCTATGCCCTGCAGCTGGCAGAGCACCAAAGTGCCAGTGGGCATCAGGTAGTCATGGTTACGGATCAGGCTGGATTATCCGGCAAGATCACCTGTCTTCCGCTGCCCATCTCCGACAGATCACTGCTGCAAAGATTCCGAAACATTCGTTACCTGAGAAAACTGATTCGCGAACAAGAAATCGATGTTGTGCATGCCCATTCACGGGCAGCCAGCTGGGTCGCCCATTATGCCGTTCGCGGCACGCGCGTTCCGCTGGTTTCAACAATTCATGGACGACAGGTAAAACACTCCTCACTGAAATCAAATAATATCTATGGCGAGAAAGCCATAGCCATCTGCCCCCAGTTGATTGAACAGCTGGCCAATGAACTGGGAATGACCAGACAAAAGCTGGTTTGCTTACCAAATCCGCTTGATCTTGAGAGACTGAAACAATTCCATAGAACCAGAGCCTCAAACGGAAATATTATAATTTCAGTAGTCGGGCGCCTGAACGGACCCAAAGGCGCACATATCGCCGATCTGGTTTCGCAGGTTTTCCCAATTTTATTGCAGCAGAATCCTGCTGTTTCGATTCAAATCGTTGGTGGAGAGTGGGACTCTTTCCCTCAAAAAGGCAAAGATACTTTTGCTGATCTCCAGACCGGATTCGGAGAGCGCATCCGATATATCGGGTTTACGAAACAGGTCATGCAGCTGATGGCTGACTCGGATGTGGTCATCGGAGCCGGACGGGTCGCAATGGAAGCCCTGGCACTTAAATCCGCTGTTTTCGCCATGGGCGAGGCCTGCTGCCACGGTTTTGTCACCAACACAAACCTCAGCGAGGCTATCGGCACCAATTTTGGCGATATTCTTTCCATAGCGGTCCCATTTCAACCCGACACGGCTGCAATCACGCGGGAACTTCAGGCATTTATTAGCGGCGAACAACCGGCGGTCATTGATTCTGCTGAGCTGGCATCGGTTTACGATATCAATAGAATCATGCCTGAAATCCTGAAGACCTATTCATCCGTAATAATGCGTAAACTCTCACCAGCCCCGATCCCGGTGCTGATGTACCACAGGGTTTCCGATGCGGCTATCAAGACCAGACACCGTACTTTTGTCACCAAGGAAAACTTTGAAAAGCATCTCCGATTCTTTAAACAACGAGGCTTGACGGCCATAACTTTCAAGGAGTACCTGGCCTTTTCCACCGGTGAAAAGCCTTTGAACACATTTCCTGCAAAGCCGTTTATTATAACTTTTGATGACGGCTATCTGGATAATTTCCGCAACATGCTTCCTCTTGCGGAGAAATACGGCTTCAAGGGGGTCCTTTTTTTACTGGGGGACTTCAAAGCCAGCGGAAACTTCTGGGACGTGGGAGAAGATGAGGAAACAAACAGGCTGATGACAACAGAGCAGAAGCAAGCCTTTGTTGATCATGACTGGGAAATCGGAGCCCACACCATGACACATCCCCGCCTGACACAGATGAATCCGGAAGAGGCAAGGCTGGAAATAATCAAAAGTAGGGAGTGTATCGAACAGAAATTGCAGACTAAGGTTATTTCATTCGCCTATCCCTTCGGCAATTATGATGACAGCGTTAAGGATCTGGTCAAGCAGACCGGATTTGACTTCGGCATTGCAACAGATAACGGTGGATATACCATTGAGGACGACCGGTTAGCCATTTTTAGAGTAAACATGTTCCCCCAAGAAAGTCTTTTCAGTCTATTCAAGAAGACATCTTCTTGGTATCGCAAGTACTATCAATGGAAACGTGGCAAATAAACCCTGATTATACCAAAGGCAGAGACAGCATGGCATTACACCGTTTTTCAAGAACAGAACTTTTGATCGGCTCAGCCGGTTTGAACATACTAAAAGACAAGCACGTTATGATCTGCGGTATCGGTGGAGTTGGCAGTTATGCAGTAGAAGCATTGGGGCGGGCCGGTGTGGGGCGAATCACTCTGGTGGATTTTGACGATATCTGTCTGACAAACATCAACCGGCAGATCCATGCCCTTTCAAGCACTGTGGGAAAAGCAAAAGTGGAGGCCATGGCGAATCGCTTGCGCGATATCAACCCGGCAGCTGAAGTAATTCCGGTCAAAGAGTTTTTTTCCGGTGACAATGCGGCCAGACTGCTTGATCCAAAACCGGATTACGTATTGGACGCCATCGACCACTTTACGGCCAAAGCGGCGCTGATCAAGACCTGCCGGGAGCAGGACATACCGGTTATCTCCAGCATGGGGGCGGCCAACAAACTGGATCCGTCCAAAATCCAGGTGGCTGACATATCAGAAACCAGCAAATGCCGCATGGCACGCAGCATGCGTAAGATTTTGCGTGCTTCCGGTATTACAAAAGGGGTACAGGTTGTCTACTCCACTGAAGAGCATCGGGAGCTGGACCCGGCCTCTGCAGGCGCCTGTGGCAGTGACTGTATCTGTCCGAACAAAGCTGACCAGCAGTTCCGCTGCGAACATCGCCGGGTAATCCTAGGCAGTATCTCCTTCATTCCATCCATCTTCGGACTGACCATGGCCGGTTTTGTGGTTAACGAACTGCTTTCTGCTAAAACCCCAAAATAATTATTTTCACGCGAAGGCGCAAAGACGCAAAGAAATCAAATACTTGTTAACAACCAGGTTTTGCCAAACAGGTGATTCGAGTATTTAGTTTAAACTTTTGTTTTTCTTCGCGAACTTTGCGTCTTTGCGTGAGTAATACCTTTTAGAAGCTTTTACTCAGTCTCTGTAAATTAGATTGTTTCTGAAAAGAAGCTCAACACCCCTGCATGACTCTCAACCGCTCCAGCATCCCGGCCACTGTCACCGGTCCGTCCTGCCCAGCCCGCTTCAGCAGCGGCGGCACAGCCTCCTCCGGCTGAATACGTGGATAGCCGCTATCTGTCAGATGATGCATCAGCCTCATTGTGCGAAATGCATCAAACCAACTGTAAAAAGCTGTCAACATACGCCTGGAATCAGGATTGTTTTTTTTCATGCCATCCCAGGATCCAACGAATCCCGCCTGCTCCAGAAACTCTTTCAAGTTGAATGATATTGCTCCGGAACGGTCAAGAAGCACAGAGCCATCGTTTTCCAGATTTTCAGTAACGCAGGCCAACCAGTTCCCCACCATTTCAAACAGCTCCGGCTGATAAAAAAGCAGCCTGTCATTGCCATCGGTCAACATGTCGCCCACAGCCCGTCCTGTGCCGAAGGGAACGCGATTTGAAGATCGTGGTGATGGATAGACAAGGGTGCCGGACAGATTGGCCACACCGGCTGTTTTATGCAGCTGTTGCAAAAAATAGAAATCTTCACCGGCCAGTCTGCGATTCATGCCTCCCGCATTAACATAAGACATGGCACGGCAGGACATGGCGCTTCCGACGGTATGAAATGCATATGGAGAACCGGCCAGCTCAAGACCCAGCACGTAGGTCCGCAGAAAAAGCTCATAACGGTCAATAACCTCCTGACCACGGGGATCACAGGAAGGACGATGGCGATAGCCGATACTGGCGCCTCCGGCTGTTGCTGTGGCAAAATGTCTGCTGATCGCCGCCAGGTAGTCCGGTTGGACCAGTGTATCAGCATCCAGGCATATCAAGAGCGGATTTTCGCTCGAGTAGTCCAGGCACGACAAGGCCAGATCCATGCCGATTTTGCGGCTCAACCCCACCCCCTGTTTTTCCGGCAGCTCTTTTCCGGCAGAAGCGGCATCCACCCAGTAGAGATGGTCAAGCCCGAACTGCTGTTTCCATTCAGGCAGCAAGCTGAGTGTCAGCAAATTATCCGTCTTTTCAGAAGCAGTGGCATCATGCCGATTGTTTACAACAACCAGTATCATAAAGCGGGCGAGAAGCTCAGCGGGGTTTGAGGACAGGGATTGTAAGGTCTGGACCAGGTTGGCGCTCTCTGCCAGAGAAGGTATGACCACAGCGCCGGAATATATTTCAGAAACAGCATCAGAGATCAGCCATGGACCGTGAAATGAGCGTTTAGATAGATAGGAGCGGATAGGTAAAGGCAGATGAATGGTAGTCATGAATACCGGCTATTCTTTATGGTCGTCAAGATGCTTGCCTGCACTGCGTCTTTTTCTGTGCAAAAAATACTGCAGTGCCAGATCAAACATAATCAAGCCGCTTACGGCAAACAGGTAGGTAGAGCGCATTTGAAAATATCCAACGCAGTTAAAGAACATGTAAAGCGCAACCACCGCAGACAGCAGTTTACGGGTGGTGCTGATTCCGGATTCCATTGCCTCGGCATCATCCATACCTGACAACAGTTGCGGTGCGAAATGGTACCCCAATGAGGCATCCACAATTATCATGATCGTATTAAATATGAACAGGGGGAGGTAAAACTGGTCCATCAGAAAATCCTTCTATAAATGAGATAAACATCAATAATTCCAATTCCGAATCAAAGCGCTACCTTCGTTGGCTCGTCTTCGGCTCCTCAACGTACTACCTGTACGCCTTCGTCGCCTCAATCCTCGCCGCCTTGGTTTCATCTTTGATTTGGAATTGGAAAAAGCTACCCTTTTCGACTGAAACGATAACCTACGCCTCGCACAGTCTGAAAATGAACAGGTTTCCCCGGATCAGGCTCAAAATACTTACGCAGTCGAACAATAAAATTATCCAGAGTTCGGGTTTCCGTATCATTGGTATAACCCCAGACCGACTCCAGTAGCTCACCACGAGGGATAATTTCACTCTCTTTTTGAAAAAACAGTGACAACACCCTTACTTCCATTTCAGTCAGGTCAATCTCTCCCTGGGCGGTTTTAGCCCGGTAAGAGAGCAGAAAAACTTCATTATTTCCGAATGAGTAGCCTTCCTCCACCGGGTCAGGACGATACCAGGATGAGCGGCGCAACATTCCTTTCACTCTCAGCAGGAACTCCACCAGATTAAACGGTTTTGTCAGATAGTCATCCGCACCGTTTTCCAGACCGAATACCCGGTCGGTTTCTTCAGATCGAGCTGTCAGCATAAGGATCGGCACACGCGCATCAAGCTTGCGAATGGCCCGGCAGGTATCAAAACCATTGATACCTGGAAGCATAACATCAAGGATAATCAGGTCAAAATGCTCTACCTCAAGGGCTACCAGAGCCTTTTCACCGGACTCGAAATGGCTGACGCGATATCCATCTTCCTCAAGATTGAAACAAATGCCCCTGGCCAGATGAATTTCGTCCTCAACCAGCATTATATTTGATTTTTCGTTATTCATAATGCCTCATGATTTGTGAATGTTTTCAGGCCGGCATGGTCAGGATAACTGTACACCCATGTCCTACCCCATCACTTTCTACCCTTACGCTACCGCCATAACCGCGAATGATCGTCTGAACGATATGCAGACCGAGTCCAGTGCCCCTGACATTTTCACCTGCCGGCTGTACACGATAAAACTTCTCCAGCACCTTTTTCAACTCATTTTTTTCCAGACCCCGACCTTTATCTTTCATGTATAGCCGAACAAGATGCCCCTCTTTGACTAATTTAACAAAGATCTCTGGACTTCCCGGGGAATACAATATTGCATTTTCAAAAAGATTGCGCATCACTATGCCCATCTCGTCCGGAACGACCTGAATCTTGATCCCGGGTTCCACATCAAGCGAGATACTGCCACCCTGAGGTAACTTTGCGCGCTCCCTTTCAACATACTCCTGAAGCAGAGTTGATGCATCAATCATACGTCGTTCAGCCGGCTTACGCCTCTGCTCAAGACGGGCCGTCATCAGCAGGTTGTTAATCAGATAGTGCAGCCTGTCCGTATCAGAAAGCATAGTCCCGACAAAGGCATCCAGGCGATCTCCTGTGGGACGACGCAAGCGGATGGTTTCCAGATGCAGCTGGATTGAAGCCAGCGGAGACTTGAGTTCGTGTGTAACCTGGGTAATGAAATTGCGCTGTTTGTCATAAAGTTTGGATTGACGTCTCCAATAGGCAAAAATAACATATACGCCAGCCAGTATGACCGCCAGCATGATCAATCCTTCAACCATTACTACCCAGTTAAAGCCAATGCCGATCAGCTCAGGCGAATATTTTTTTGCCAGCTCGCTGAATTCCCGCTGTTTGCCGATAAACCAGTAGATCCAGAAAATAACCAGCGTGATCCAGACCAACTGTACGGCAATCAGCGCCATGACCGGATGAAATATTTTACGAATAAAATTCATACTATCCTCTAGAATTGACGACTAAGCCCAATGTGAAATGCCACATCAGGAGCCGTTGCCACAGCCAAATCCTCGGAAACGCCAAGATCCAGTTTATAAGCACCTGGCAGCTTGAGTGCACCACCAACAACCAGCATCAGCGAGCTTTTAGACAGTTCAGCCAGTGAGCTTCCGCTATAAAGGGCAGTATGGGCATTAAGCTGAAATTTAAAGGAAATCCATTCCGCCGGTCCCCAGCCCAATCCGGCCGTGCCGAAACCGACCAGGTTTTTCTGCTGGTCTCGCAAAACATCACCTTTAGTCATGGCCATTCCACCAATAGAGCCAAACAGGCCAAGACTGCCCCATTCGGTAAAATTATTCATGCTGCCACACAAGTACACGGAAAAATCAGTGCTGCCGCTGCCCCTTAGCTGTGCACTGTCGCCTGATGGCAACTTTACTGCAGCTCTCAGAGCAATGCTGTCGTGCGACTCCCCATCCTTGACATCATAAAACTTCAAAGCCCCGGCCAGTGAAATGTCACCTATTCCAGACCCGCTGCGATCCATATTCAAAAGCTGTCGGCCATTTTTGGTATAGCTGTATTGCAACTTGTTTTTGGGCGCCGAATCCCTGCCTCCTTGAGGCAAACTGAATGTCTTGTGCCAGTCAACAATA
>JBGSQR010000081.1:0-4153 GCA_041737975.1 Geobacterales bacterium
CGCGGCCCGATTGAATCCGAACTTCGCCGCCACGGACCGTTGATCCTGACAAGGTGATCAGCAGACTGGAGGAATTTGCCAAACAGCTGCATGGGATTCACAAGGTCAGGCTGCTGCTGGATACTGACGGATCCATAGCAATGGAATCTGTTAAAATAGAACCGACTGATCTTGATGCGCCACCTCTGAAACTTGCTGTTTCCGAGAAGAGAATAGATTCGGGCGACCCGTTCCTGCACCACAAGACAACACGACGGGCTGTATACGAGGATGCACGCAGCAGCTATCGGTCAGCTGATGATGTCCTGCTGGTAAACGAAAGAGGAGAGATCACGGAAGGTTGCTTCAATAATATCGTTGTCAGGATTAGCGAAGAAATGCTGACTCCTGCAACCTCATGCGGTCTGTTGGCGGGAGTATTGAGACAGGAATTGCTTGAAATCGGCGCCGTGCGTGAAGCGGTGCTAACACTGGATGATATTTACAATGCCGACAAGATCTGGCTGATTAACTCGGTGCGCGGCTGGCGTGAATGCTTACTCCCTTGATTCACATAAGTGGTTTTAGTCCCTTCCCCTTCAAGGGGAGGGAGAAAAACAAAAAATGATTTTATGAGTTTGCAAGAGTTCTGACTTGATATTGATGTAAATATTCCCGTTACAAATGGTGGCCACAAGCCACACTTAAATTGCAGTTAAATCAAAAAGGAGATCCAAACAGATGTTGACTCAAATTGAATCCGCCCGTCAGGGCATCCTGACCCCACAGATGATCACAGTTGCACAGAAAGAAGACGTTACCCAGGAATTCATCCTGCAGATGGTTGCCGAGGGAAAGATTGTTATCCCGTGGAACCACAACCGCAAGCCTTCCAGAATCGCCGGTATCGGCAAAGGCCTGTCCACCAAGGTCAACGCCTCCATCGGTACTTCTTCAGATATCATCGACTATGATGCTGAAATCAGAAAAGCCCTGATCGCCCAGGAATGCGGCGCAGACACCCTGATGGAACTTTCCGTTGGTGGAGACCTGGACCGTGTCCGTCGCGAAGTCATCGCTGCCGTTGACCTGCCGGTTGGTAACGTCCCTCTCTACCAGGCTTTCTGCGAAGCTGCCCGCAAATACAAAAACCCCAACAAGCTGGACGAAGAGATGCTCTTCGACATCATCGAGCAGCAGTGCGCCGACGGTATGGCTTTCATGGCCGTGCATTGCGGCATCAACCTCTGCACCATCGAGCGTCTGCGCAAGCAGAACTACCGTTACGGCGGCCTGGTTTCCAAAGGCGGCGTATCCATGGTTGCCTGGATGATCGCCAACAACCGCGAAAACCCTCTTTATGAGAAGTTCGACCGCGTTGTATCGATCCTGAAAAAATATGACACCGTCCTGTCACTGGGCAACGGCCTGCGTGCCGGTGCAATCCACGACAGCTCCGACCGCGCCCAGATCCAGGAACTGGTTTTCAACTGCGAACTGGCTGAAATCGGCCGTGACATGGGCTGCCAGATGCTGGTTGAAGGTCCCGGCCACGTACCTCTGGACGAGATCGAAGGCAACATCCAGCTGCAGAAACGCATGAGCGGCGGCGCACCATACTACATGCTCGGACCTATCACCACCGACGTGGCACCTGGTTACGACCACATCACCACCGCCATCGGCGCAGCCCAGTCCAGCCGTTTCGGCGCCGACCTGATCTGCTACATTACACCGGCAGAACATCTGGCACTGCCTAACGAAGAAGACGTACGCGTCGGCGTCAAAACCGCCAAACTTTCCGCCTACATCGGCGATATGAACAAGTACCCAGAGAAATGCCGTCAGCGCGACAAGGAAATGTCAAAGGCACGTCGCGACCTGAACTGGGAGCGCCAGTTTGAGCTGGCCCTCTTCCCGGAAGATGCCCGCGCCATCCGCGCCAGCCGCACACCGGAAGAAGAAGATACCTGCACCATGTGCGGCGATTTCTGCGCTTCACGCGGCGCCGGCAAGCTGTTCAAGTGCGACCTGAAGGGTGACAAGATTTAATTCAGGTTTCATATCAGTAAAAAGAGGCATCGGATTCAGTTCCGATGCCTCTTTTGTTTTTAGCCCTCCTGCCAGCCCAATAACAACCACACTTAATATTCAGGCCTTGCTTAAGTCGTCTGACAGATGCTTAACGCAAAGATGCAGACATTACATTCTGGTCAGAAACCATCGAGGCCTTGGCCCATTGTCCGGTTTCGGCATGAAAGTGATTAGTCCAGTATCTGGCAATCACCATATTATTTTCTTTCCAGACAACAAAGGCATTACCAGAATCGAGGCCGACAAGATGTGGATCATATGCATCACCGACAGTATTGGTTTCAATCAATACTGCACCTGCCCAACGATTTTCAGCAGCAATAAATCTATTTGCCCACAAATCACTGCGATCTCCATTATCTTGCGACCAGACAACCAAACCGTTACCGAAAGAATCTGTGACAAGATGAGGATCATTGACATTTACCGCATCACTGCCTCCAATCTTCACATGGCTGCTCCAGCTTTCAGTTACAACATTATAATGTTTTGCCCAAACTTGGCTTCGATTCCCGTCACTTTCAGAAAATACTTCCAGAATATTTCCAAAACCATCTTCTTTACTCTGATGAGAATTTAAACTGACTGCTTGATCCCTCTCGATCAACGTCTCAATGTCCATATTGCCTATTGCAGCAAATTTTGAGGCAGAGTTCGAATCATTGTATCCAATCATAATGAACAATAAACCCAAACAAACCGGCATCAGATTCTTGATAATCTTATTTAATAACATGGCTGACCTCCTTTAAAAACTGGTTTGCATTTATTTCCATCCCATACATCTGAATGAAAATCAATCGATGCATCCTCTCAGGAACAAGTCATAAGATAACAAAAACATTTACTTCACAGCTTGACTGTAAATCTTAACACTCTTTCATACAAGTCCCTGAATTTCTGATATATTTAAGTGAGATTTTACCAACCATTCTTGTGAGAATTTTCCTACAGAAATTGTTTCAGGAAGGAGTTTACGGAAGGGTGTCTATGATACTGTTGTTTATTGCGTATGCGATCATGTCAGAGTCGGTGTGGAAATTCATTTTTTTGAAAATACGCTTTTTAAAGGTACTGATGGTCTTTACACTGATGCCCAAGTCATATGCAATGCACTTTGGTATCTTGCCTGCAGCAAGCAGTTTCAACAATTGAAATTCACGGTTGGAAAGTGAATTGTAAGATGGAGCTGTTTTAGCAGATTCTTCCAAAATGGCTAGATCAAGAATTTGCTCAGACAACAACTGACTTATATAGCGTTTACCACCCAGAACCTGCATAGATGCAGTTATCAATTCGTCAGCTGCCTGCTGTTTGGAAAGAAAACCTGCAGCACCACACTTTAAAGCCCTTAGAGCATATTGTTCTACAGAGTGCATACTCACCACTAGGACTTGGAGTTCAGGACTGTTCTGTTTGAGGCGGGTCAACAACTCTAACCCGTCCATCCCCGGCATTGATATATCAAGAATCACAAGATCATAAACAGTTTCAATGCATTTTTGCAGAGCCTCAACCCCGTTACTTGCTTCATCACATCTAACCACACTAACCGGCAGTTCATGAGTAAGTATCGTTGCAAGTCCTCTACGAATCATAGCATGATCATCAACAATAAGAATGCTTACCATACAGGTTCCTTTTTACTTGAATTTACCAGCGGCAACATTGCCCTGACACTGGTCCCTCCTGTATTTAAAGATGTAATATCCAATGTCCCCTCACAAAGACGGGCTCTCTCACACATGCCAGATATACCGTATTTCAATCCGGTGACAATTTCCGTTTCCAGAATACCTCGCCCGTTATCTTCAACCAGAATCACCAACCACCCGCCATCTATAAGTGCAGAAAGCCCTGCTTTTGTGGCATTTGAATGCCGAGCAACATTATTTAGAGCCTCTTGTACAATCCGGAATGCAATTTTTGAAATCGCATCTGAGACCGTGTATCCGTTCAAATCTATATTGGTATGACAGGAAATTTTAGTTCTCACTTCCAGATTATCTGCAAGATATCGCAATGCGCCAACAAAACCTAATTCCTTCAATACACCTGAATGAAGTTCTTTAAGAATGCT